>JAMOVL010000044.1 GCA_027067785.1 Desulfurococcales archaeon
CTCAAATCTAATCGTAATTTTTTTTTCTCAGATGAAAATCAATACCCTGGTGACCCTCATGACTAGGATATCAGTAGGCATAGTGGCGATAATCTTTCTCTCAATTATATCTCTATCACTAGCCACAGCAACATCTAGCACTCTAACTAGTCAGGAGATCCTGAAGATGAATATGGCTGGTAAGACGGTGTATCTCGTCTCCGACATTGTGAGAAGGAACGGCGACAACTACACATGGACATTCACATACGTGAAACCAGCACTAGAACTGAAGCCTGTTAGCGGTGTTGGTGCTAGCTGGGTTACTGATTGGAATAGTGCTGGTCTTTTGCTGGATAATTCTAGTAAGACTGTTACGGTGTATTATAATGTGACAGCTCTGTTCTTTGTGAGAAAAGGTGATACTACTAACTATCTGCTCTTAGATAGGGGTAGAGCTTATAATTTCACAGCAAATGCTAGTGATACTACTGGCTCAATAATAGGTCATTATTTCATAACCAATAGCTTCGCCTATGATATGGATACAGGAAAAATATACTATGGTATATATGTATATGCTAATGATACTATCTGGCGTGTCAGCGTCTATAATGCTACTGGCAAGGTTGCTGTGAGGCTTACTAGTGTTGATGGGAGAAAATGGAGTTACGTTACACCTTTAAAGTACAGTGATAAAGTACGTGCTAGTACCTTTGTTGATTTTGTTGATGTGTATTCTAGTGCTGGCTCTAATGTTGTGCCGTTTAATCATTTCTATGTTGTCCCATGGCATCCAGTATATATGTCATTCGTTATTGATGTGTATAGAGGCAAGTATTTTGGATGTATTCCGATAATCTATAGAAGTAACTCTATCTATTATGCACCAGTATTCATTAATGATAGCTATATACTCAATAATTTCGGTATGTTGCTGAGGATTAGTGGTGGTAATATTAGTATTGTTTATGGTGATCCTAAGTGGTGTGGTACTTGGCATTTAGCTGGTAAGTCGTTTAGGGATGTTGGTGTTGGTGGTGGTGTTTGGGTTGTTGGTGGTAGGGTGTTTGTTGGTGGTGTGTTGGCTGGTGTGTTGAACTACTATGCTAATGGTGGTTGGAGCGGTGTTTATGGGCATGGGTTTGTGGCTAGTGTTCGTGATGCTAGGGTTTATCGTTGCTTGACTGTTGATCATGCTGTTCTCGTCGCTAGGGTTGCTAGGATCAACGGGTCTGCTGTGAATCTCACTGTTTACGAGCTACCTGTTATCGGTAATATGACCGTGAACGCCACGCTATGGAAAGGCGTTATCGTACCTCTTCACGGTGGTGTGGTAACACTTGATCTCGGCAAGGTCAAGCTAGTACTCCCACTAAGCCAGGACAAGGTTAAACCATTACTAGAGAAGTACGGGCTACTAAAATACGTCACCACGACAACGACGACAACTACCACGGCTACAACGAGTAGTGTTGCAAGTACTGCTACAGGTGTATCAACCACTACAAGCGTTGTGAGAACAACAACCACAACACAGACAAACACACAGACAACACCAATGATAGGAACAACAACCAGCACACCAACACATACAACTACACAGGTAACTACGCCCCAGACCGGCATACAGACAACAGCATCAAGCAGTAGTACTGGCTTCCCTCTCTGGTTGGTAGGAGTAATTATAGTTATAGTGGTGGGTCTGATTATCGCTGTCTTTATGAGAAGAAAGTAGTTGAGGATAAATTTGAAATATTTTTTCGTTAGTCTCCTTAATAATTTTGCGGCGTATACATTTTGTTATAGTCTTCTCATGGAATTAGTTGTCATGGTAAGATTATAATTTCGCTGTGATAAGATTTCTTTTAGGCAAGGTGGTATTATGAAGGAGAAGGCCTCGATTCTCATAAACAATGGATTGATAGTAACAATGGATTCTAAGAGGAAGGTGATCTCTGACGGCTACGTGGCGATCGAGGATGACAAGATAATAGGTATTGGTAAAGGAGACGGTAGGGACAAGTATGATGCTGAAAAAGTAATTGATGCTAAGAAAGGAGTAGTTATGCCTGGATTCCTATGTGCACATACGCACTTCTACGGCGAACTGCTACGTGCGAGCCCATGGTTCGCCAAGATAGATCCTCCAACGGACTTCATCCAGAATCTGCAGAGGATATGGTGGGCTCTCGACGTACTCCTAACATACGAGGATGCATACGCTGCAGCACTCATCGGATCACTCGACTTCGTTAAATCAGGAACAACAATGTTCTTCGACAATATCAGTAGCCCCAACGCTATTGAAGGAGTATTAGACCATATGGAGAAAGCCGTGAACGAAGTAGGGATCCGCGGAATATTGACGTTCGAAGCAACCCAGAGACGAAGCATTGAGGAAGGAATACGAGGCGTTAAGGAGAATGAGCGATTCATCAAGAAGAACAATAATGATCCGTCAAAACTCGTTAAAGGCGCCATATACCTGCACGCAAGCTTCACCGTTACAGACGACCTGTTCAGAATGGCGCGAGAAATAGCCAATAAGTACGGTGCACTCTTATCAATACATGTTGAAGAAGGCCTCGTAGACGTGTATCACAACCTGGAGAGATATGGTATAAGGCCTATTGAGAGAATGCACAAGCTAGGATTCCTGGGCCCTGACGTCATACTAGTACACGTGGTACACGCAAATGATGATGAGCTAAAACTAATCAAGGAAAGCGGTGCACACGTAGCCCACAATGCTATGAGCAACATGCTCAACGCTGTAGGAGTCCCGAGAATACCTGTAATGATGAGGATGGGTATTAATGTAGGTATAGGAAACGATGGATACATCTTCGATGTCTTCGAGAACATGAGGACAACCTACCTCATACACAAGGTCTGGAACCTAGACCCCAGACTAATGACGCCACAAGAGATCGTCGAGATGGCGACCATTAATGTTGCGAAAATGTTTGGCGTAGAAAAGGAGCTGGGGAGCTTGGAAGTAGGTAAGAAAGCAGATGTTATAATAATTAGGCCGGACCTGCCCCCGACACTGGTGAACGAGGAGACAGTTTATGGTCATATAGTAAACACGTTCACGGGACAGGATGTAAAGACAGTTATCGTTAATGGGAAGATCATTATGGAGGATAGGAAAGTACTAACGCTGGATGAGGCTAAAGCAGTAGAGTACGTCCATAAGGTTGTCGAGAAGCTCTGGGATAGATTGTTGAGTAAAGGCGAGTACCAGCTAGATGTTCTTGACAAGAAATAAGTTTTAAATACATTTTTATATTTTTTAATACTCTTTTATGTTTCTATGATTATACTGATCTATGACATGATCCATAGAGGTATTCTGTAATAATGATTATATAAAATCTAAAATGATTATATAAATTTTACAGACTGTAATAGTCCAGTATTAAACCTTTATATACTGATAGGAAAAAGTTAAATAACCCATAACACTCTAATGTATAGTACGGTGATAGCCATGGTCGCATGCACACAGGCAGTCAAGGTAAAGACCCCCAGCGGAAAGGAGGTAGAGCTAGTACCCAAGAAGGTATGGCAGCTCAGCCCCAAAGGCAGGAAGGGCGTTAAGGTAGGACTGTTCCAGGACCCCGAGACCGGCAAGTACTTCAGGGCTAAGGTACCTGACGACTACCCGATCTGCGGCTAAACAAGGAACACCTTTTTTATAAAAAACAATCATTTCTCCTAGCCTATTTCCTCAGGACTGATTAACGGTATTATAGTTCCTCTTCTAGGAGATAGTTAGAGCACTAGATATGTGTTATCGTTTGATAGGGATGCTTATATAGAAACCACGAATATGATTTATTAGTGCAGCTCATTCTCATGGGGGAATAATGTATGGCAAGCCTGGAGGTAGAATTAGCTGGGTTAAAGCTGAAAAACCCGTTAATGAACGCCGCCTGTCCTATATCCAGAGACGCTGAGACAATGAAGATACTGATAGATAACGGCGTAGGCGCCGTTGTCGCCAAGACTATCAGCGTCAAACCAGCAATCGTGCCAAGGCCAAGCATGGGCGTAGTCGATAGAGGCTTAGTCAGGGCACAGATACTGAAGACCTATGGTCCAGGCGATATCAGGATAGTGAATGCTGATAGCGGTAACTATCGATTTATCTACGCATTACTGAACGCTGAGCTATGGAGCGATATTCCTGCAGAGCACTATCTGGAGAGAGAATATCCTATCGTAAAAGAGTATGCGAAACAGAAGGGAGTGCCATTCATAGTTAGCATAGGGTATAAGCCTGAAGAACTAGCGCTCCTAGGCCCCAAGGTGCAGAAAGCAGGCGCTGAAGCAATAGAGTTCTCAACACACTATATAGGCAAAGACTATAGGCCTGTCGTTGAAGCCGCCAAAGCTCTTAGAGAAGCCGTGGACATACCGATCTTCGCTAAGCTAAGCCCGTTCACTCCGAACATACCTGAACTAGTGAAAGAGCTTGAGAAAGTAGGTGTTGATGGAATAGTCGCGACAAACACTATCGGTCCAGCTCTACATATCGATGTAGAGACTGGTCTACCTATCGTTGGTGGGCCCAAGGGATACGGCTGGATGAGCGGACCAGCACTGAAGCCGCTGGCTCTAGCAGTGGTTGCGGAGGCGGCTAAAAACACTAATCTACCAATAATAGGTGTTGGCGGTATAACGAAGGGAACCGATGTCATCGAGTACTTCATGGCAGGCGCGTCGGCGGTCCAGATATGTACGGCCGTACTAATAGAGGGGCCAGGAATATTCAAGAGGCTCGCGAAGGAGATAGAGCAGTGGCTGAATAGGCATGGTTATGACAGTATCCTAGATGTGAAAGGACTAGCGCTGAAATACCTAGGCCCCGAGCCAAGACGTACATGGGCTAAACCACCAGTGGTTGATGCGAAGAAATGTATCGGTTGCGGATTCTGTGAACAGGTATGTGACTATGGTGCGGCTAAAGTAATTGTAACAGAAGAAGGCAAGCGCGTGGCTACTGTGAATGTAGATAAGTGCTATGGATGTGGATTATGTACAAGTGTCTGTCCTACAAGGGCTATTCACTTCGAGAACGAGCCCTAAATCTATTAATTGCTTTTTCTTTTCCTTTCCTTCTTACGGAAAAAGTTTCAGCCACCTAGAAAAATTTTATGTGACTTTGTACAGAGTTAAGTAGTTGTTTTTTGTGGGAAATTTCTCCCACCACAATATGGTTTGGGGTACAGAAAAAGTATCCATTAATAATTGTTTAATTAGTTATTTTAATTTTTGAAGAAGTAAATTAATAAGTTCTGTCCTGAATCCTACAATAGTGGTGTCTGTGCATTTTTACCCGCACAGATTTAACTAGGCGGGAGGTGAGGAGTATGAACGGCCTAAGGCTACCGAGAATACCTACTCTAAAAGATTTCGATATAACTGGAAGGAAAATATTCCTCAGAATAGATATCAACGTACCCATAGACCCCGATACCGGGAAGATCCTTGACGATCGCAGGATAAGGGTTCACGCCGAGACAATAAAGATGCTTGTAGAGAAATATAATGCAGCCGTTGTAGCGGCATCCCACCAGGGAAGACCAGGGGAGCAGGACTTCGTAACTCTAGAGAAACACGCAGAATTACTATCCAAGTACACTGGTCTCGACATAAAGTTCATACCAGACGTTATAGGGCCAGCAGCCAGGGAGGCAATAAAGAATCTGAAACAGGGAGAGGTCCTACTACTAGACAATCTTAGACTTGTCTCCGAGGAGATCCTAGAGGCTACGCCTGAGAAGCAGAGCATGACAATCATGGTGAAAAGACTGGCACCCCTCTTCGAGGCATATGTTAACGATGCATTCGCAACAGCCCACAGGAGCCAGCCAAGCATTGTAGGCTTTCCACTACTACTACCATCAGTAGCGGGCCCAGTATTCGAGAAAGAAGTCAAGGCACTAAAACGTGTATTCGAGACAATGGAGAGCCCAAGAATATTCATACTAGGAGGAACCAAGGTCAGAGACCTACTACGTGTCATCGAGAACCTAGTGATCAATAAGGTTGCGGACAGAATCCTCACGACGGGCCTAGTAGCACAGTTATTCCTAGTGGCTAAAGGCGTCAATATCGGTAAGGAAAACATGAGGTTCCTCGAAGAGAAGGGAATACTATCACTAATACCGAGGGCTAGACACATCCTATTGATGGGAGCACCCATAGAGACACCCATCGACTTCAAGATAGTGAAAGAAGACGGGACAGTCGAAAACGCCAGCGTTGCAGGTATAAAGGGTAAGATAAAAGACATCGGCGAAGCAACCATCAGTATGTATAAGGGCTTCATCAAAGAAGCCAAAGTAATAGTGATGCGTGGACCAGCCGGTGTCATCGAAGACGAGAGATTCAGGAAGGGAACCAAGGAGCTCCTCGACGCCGCTATAAACAGCAATGCATTCGTACTAATAGGAGGAGGACACCTAGCATCAATGGTTGACCCAAGCCATGTCAACGACCACGTACACGTATCGACAGGCGGCAACGCACTACTATTGTTCCTCTCAGGCGAGACCCTGCCAGCACTAAAAGCCCTCGAGCTATCAGCAACAATGTTTCTTGGATGGTAGCCCGACTAGCACCTCTTCCGGTCCAAGTAACTGTTTTTAACATTAACTAAGCAGGGGGTGATGATCTAATGGGGAAGATCAGAGTGGCTGTCAATGGTTATGGAACAATAGGAAAAAGAGTAGCAGAAGCCATTATGCTTCAGCCGGACATGGAGCTAGTCGGGATCGCTAAGACTAGGCCTGATTATTCCGTACTCCTAGCTTCGAGGAACGGTATACCAGTATATGTGCCAGAAGAGAGGATCAGGTTATTTGCAGAAGCAGGGATCAAGGTTAGCGGGACAATAGAGGACATGGCGAGAGAAGCTGATGTAGTAGTTGACGCGACACCTGCGGGCGTCGGCGCGCTCTACAAGCCCTTATACGAGCGCATAGGGGTCAAGGCCATATTCCAGGGAGGCGAGAAACCAGATATAGTTGAGGCGAGCTTCAACAGTTATTGTAACTATGAAGAATGCTTCGATAAGAACTATGTAAGGGTTGTGAGCTGCAATACGACCGGGTTATTGAGGCTTCTCTGTACACTGAACAGTATAGGAAGGATCAGAAAAGTTAGAGCAACAATAGTTAGGAGAGCAGCGGATCCCAAGGAGGACAAGAAAGGCCCGATAAACTCTATCAAGCCTAACCCCGTCACTATTCCTAGTCATCATGGA
>JAMOVL010000045.1 GCA_027067785.1 Desulfurococcales archaeon
TCGAGGCATCCACAACAAGGGATCCGGTCATCTACAGAGATGCGTTGGAGCCACCAGCACACGTGATAAGTATTGGAGCCCACATGCCCGATGCAAGAGCATTGGATGATGAAGCCATAAAGAAGATAGATCTTATAGTTGTTGATTCACGCAAAGCAGTAATGGAGGAAGCAGGAGACCTCATAATTCCCGTGAAGAAAGGATTGATCAGACTAGAGGATATAAAGGAGCTTGGAGAAATCGCCGAAAACCCGCCAAGCGAGAGACCAGCACTAACGCTCTTCAAGAGCGTCGGGCTCGCAATACAGGATGCATGCGCCGCTTATCTAGCATATAAGAAGGCGCTCGAGAGAAATATGGGTAAATGGGTCGAAATATAAAGTATGCAATACATGAAAAACTTAATGTTTTTCAACATACATAATGAACAGGCCGGAAAAATATATTTTATTCATCAACTGGTGTCTCGATTTGTTCGGAAAGAACAAGCGTAAGGACAAGAAGAAGGAAAATATCTTTGATAGATTAGCGTTTACCATTGAAGATTTCAAAAAGATCAGTAGATCTAATTATCTCACCCCTGCCATACTACCCACAACGACAGCTAAAATGTACATTAAATCTATGAGTAGAGGGTCTTATGAATACAAGATATATATGCAGTACAAGTTCGAGGATTATGAGAAACTATATCCCACGAAGAAAAATAAATCGGAAAACAAGGTAAGCAATAAAAACTTACACGTTCAACGGAGGGATTCTCCGTAACAATTTTATTGAAAAACACTGTTTTATCAACGCTATTGTGAGAGCTACAGAGTTGAGCGTGTATGAACACGATACTCTTCAGGTCCGGCCCCGTCAAGATAGCTATTAGATCAGTGAACGCCGACGAGATAATCAGGGGCCTTGACACTAGTTTCGCCCGAAGATACATTCCTGACTTCACCCTTGAGACCTTATCTGTAGAGCCAAGCGATCCAGACGCCGTGATAAACTGGAAGAGCTCTTCGGCAGGGTTCAAGGTGGAAGAAACGGTTCTTGATGGTAGCCCTGAAGAATACACGGTGAAAACACCTGCTCCAGCCCCTTATGTCAACGAGGCCCCCTATTTCTTCATACTGCAGGTTCTCAGCAGGCTCTATGCAAAGAAGAACATGGTTGTCTTCACCGACACGGTTAGTTTCGTGGGGAGAGACGGCGAAGCAATAGTTCTCATGGGCTACCCACACTCCGGTAAAAGCACTATAACGGCAATAGCGCTCCATAAGGGCTACATTCCCCTGACGACGGAAAACACTGTTATAGATTTCAGCGGGGCCGAGCCATTGATAACTGGTGGTACGAGCATCCTTGTCTACGACCCTGTAATCAGGGAACTATACGGTGTATCTACACCTGTTCATGATAGGACAAGGCATGGCTACGTCATAGTAGATCTTGATAAAGTGGTTCCTGAGAGACGTCAGAAGCTGGATAGAGGAGTCAGGATATCGAGGCTATATGTTCTACACTGTAGTTTCTCAAGTATAGGTGCTGATCAGAAACCTATAAGGGGGAGGAAGATCCGTAAGACCCTATGGTATTTCGCCATAGCACTGGTCAAGGGCGTCGACTACTATGACCCGTACCCACTGGATCTCGGCACGGTTGACGCTATGAAGCCTATAGGGAAAGCCATTATGAGGATGTCGGACGAGTATGGATGTAGGTTCTTCGAGGTTTATGGCAAACACGACGAAGTGTTCAAGATGATAACCGGGGAGGAGAAGAATTAGAATAGTATGTCATAGTATGTCATCATATCACCAACTATTCTTCTCAAGA
>JAMOVL010000046.1 GCA_027067785.1 Desulfurococcales archaeon
CGAGCCCGTACGCAGCTATGATAGCGGCGAGCAGAGCAGCCGCTGAAGCTATGGATAAAGGAATAACAGCACTCCATATCAAGGTTAGAGCACCAGGCGGCCATGGCCCAAAAACGCCTGGTCCAGGTGCCCAAGCAGCTATTAGAGCACTAGCCAGGGCAGGATTTATCATCGGTAGAATAGAGGATGTTACACCGATACCTCACGACACTACCAGGAGACCCGGTGGACGTAGAGGTAGGAGAGTCTAACCTGTTTTCCCGGTGATATACTTGGAGATCAATGTTTTAGAGAAAGAACCCAATAGGGTTAGAATGTACATAAAGGATATTCCCCTACATATCTTAAACTCTATAAGACGCACTATGATAGCGGATGTACCGACAATGGCTATAGATACAGTCGTATTCACCGTGAACAGCACTATCTTCTACGACGAATACATAGCACATAGGCTCGGCCTAGTTCCACTAACGAGCGAAGCAGCCCTGGAGAAATACAAGCCTCCAGAAGAATGCAGAGAAGCTTCTGAACGAGGATTATTTACCGAAGACTGTTTCGTTAAGCTGGACCTCGAGGGAGAAAACCCTCCTGGCTCAAACAATATCATAACACTTTACAGCGGCGACCTAAGGACAACAGATCCAGATGTGAGGCCCGTCTACGATAAAATCCCGATCGCAATACTTAGTCCAGGCCAGAAGATAAGCTTGGAAGCCTACGCCAGACTCGGTAGAGGAAGAGAACACGCTAAATGGAGCCCAGTATCTGTTGCCGCGCATAAATTCATCGCCGATATAATTATCGATTATGAAAAATGCAAAGCCCCAGAATGCACAGATTGTATCAATGTCTGCCCTAGAAACGTACTGATAATTGATAACGACAAGGTAAAAGTAAGCCCTGACAAGCTATTTGATTGTAGCCTATGCAGAGTTTGTGAAGAAGCCTGTAAATACAGGGCAATAAAGATTAATTGGCGCAAAAACGAGTACATCCTCCTAGTCGAAACCACGGGTGCTTTGAGCCCAAAACGTGTTTTACTAGAAGCGGTAAAAGTGCTCGAGTCAAAACTCGATAATTTAATGGAAGCATTAAAGATGGAGGGGATCACTAAATGAGGAAGACCGGGCCAACAAACATAGTGGTTAGAAAAACAATCCGCGAACTAAGAAAACTAGCTAATACATATAATGCGAGAATATGGGACGCAGTTGCTGATGAGCTTGAAAAGCCTAGACGTCAAAGGAGAGCGGTAAACATCAGTAGAATCAATAGGCATACAAAAGATGGCGACATAGTAGTAGTTCCAGGCAAAGTACTCGGAGCAGGACACATAGACCACCCAGTAACAGTAGCCGCACTAGCATTCTCAAAAACAGCTATCGAGAAAATACTCAACGCTGGAGGTAAGGCTGTATATCTATTAGACTTAGCTAGGGAAAACCCGAAAGGAACAAACATAAAGATCATTGGGTGAAAAGATGAGCTCGGAAAATAAGACCCTATACGTCGATGCAACCGATCAGATACTCGGTAGACTGGCAAGCATTGTAGCGAAAAAACTCCTTGAAGGTTACCGGGTATTCATAGTTAATGCTGAGAAAGCCGTTGTTAGTGGAGAACGCAAGAGAGTTATTATGGGCTACAAACTCGTTGAGAAAGTGAAGACGCACTATAATCCATACAAGCACGGCATACGGAGACCTAAATCGCCACACAACATACTCAAGAGAACCGTTAAAGGAATGCTTCCAACAGACAAGCCTAGAGGAAGGGATGCTTATAGAAGATTAAAGGTCTATAATGGTGTTCCACCAGAACTACAGAACAAGAAGTTTATAAGATTCGAAGAAGCCGATAAGTCGAGGCTTGCACGAGAATATATTACCCTTGGAGAAATAGCTAAACACCTTGGATGGAAGGGTGAGGCTTGATGGCAGAGAAAGGAAAAATAGTGATCGCGACGGGTAAGAGGAAGACAAGCATAGCTAGAGCAATCATAAAGCCCGGCGAGGGACGCGTCTGGATAAACGGTGTTCCTCTCGAAATATGGCCTATAGAGCTAGCCAAGCTCAAAATGTACGAACCCCTAGTACTGGTAGGCGACCTATGGAAGAAAGTAGATATATACGTAAATGTTAAGGGAGGTGGCTACATGAGCCAAGCAGATGCCGTAAGGATGGCGCTAGCCAAAGGCCTCCTAGCATACGCAGGAAATAACGAGGAACTAAAAAGAGTGTTTACCGAGTACGACAGATACATGCTCAGCGGCGACCCTAGGAGAACAGAGCCAGAGAAATGGGGCAGATACAGCGCCCGTAGAAGATGGCAGAAGAGCTATAGGTGAAACAACATGCTTTTCCCCGTACGATGCTTTACATGTGGAGCCCCCATAGGGCATTTATGGGAAGAATTCAAAAAGAGAGTTGAAGCCGGGGAAGATCCTGGAAAAGTACTTGATGATCTCGGTGTTAAAAGATATTGCTGTAGAAGAATGTTCTTATCCCACGTAGAAATAGCTTATGAATTACTCAACTTCCCCAAGGTTTCATAAAAACGGTGATACCCTATGAGTAAGAATGAAGCACCCGAAACAAAACCACGTGCCAAGGAAGAAAAGAGAGGGATCGAGCTACTGGTCCCCTTAGACAGATATCTAGCGTCAGGAATACATATCGGTACACACATATGTACAAAGTTCATGGAGCCCTTCGTATACAGGGTAAGAAACGATGGACTCTATATTTTAGACATTAGAAAAATAGATGAGAGAATACGTATAGCGGCCAAGTTCCTCAGCCACTTCGAGCCCAGCAAAATAGCCGTTGTATCTGTCAGGCAATATGGACAGAAACCAGCAAAGAAGTTCTGCGGATACGTTGGATGCAAAGCGTTCACAGGAAGATTCATGCCTGGAACATTTACAAACCCGAGCCTTAAATGGTACTTCGAGCCAGACATAGTACTCATAACAGACCCTAGAGCGGATTCACAAGCACTAAAAGAAGCTGCCGAAATCGGCGTACCTGTAGTAGCACTTGCCGACACAGATAATAGAACGGAATATATAGATCTGATAATACCAGCGAATAATAAGGGAAGAAAGAGCCTAGCACTCATATACTGGTTACTCGCAAGAGAAATACTGAGACTAAAAGGCGTAATTCCACCCGACGGAGACTTGCCTGAGCCTCCGAGCGAGTTCGAGGTTAAGCTGAGGAGGTGATTTTTTTGGAGTTTAAAGGGGTGAGACACCCCGTAGTGGCAGGGTATTTTTACCCAGAAGACCCCAAGGAGCTTATATCTCTAATCGAGAAAAGCTTCATGCACCCATTAGGGCCAGGGAAACTACCTGTTGTCTCAAATAAGAGGGTAAAGAATAGTATTGGCTTCGTAGCACCTCACGCTGGCTATATCTATAGTGGTCCAATAGCTGCACACGTCTATTACGAAATCGCCAAGGAAGGAAACCCTGACACATTTATTATTATTGGCACTAATCATACGGGCTTAGGTTCATTAGTATCAATTTATCCTGGCGGCAAATGGTATACGCCGCTAGGATATGTTAACATCGATGAAGAACTGGCTAGGAACATCATTAATAATAGCAGCATAGCGGAAGCAGATACCTATGCTCATATAGAAGAGCACTCGATAGAAGTACAGCTACCCTTCCTCCAATATCTTTATGGCGAAAACATAAACATTGTCCCAATAGTTATGGGTCTCCACAGCCCTGACGCTGCATACGATCTCGCGAAATCAATCCACGAATCCGTAGAAGCTCTAGAAAGAGATGTAATCATTATAGCTAGCAGCGATTTCAACCACTATGAGCCCCATGAAATAACGATAGAGAAGGATATGCTGGCTATAAAGAAGATAATAGAGCTTGACACTGAAGGCTTCTACCGTGTAATCATAGACAAAAACATATCTGTCTGTGGCCCGGGAGCCATTATGACGCTTATGGAATACACTAAGATGGTGTCGTCTACAGGCAAGGTTAAACTATTAAAACACGCTACAAGCGGCGATGTATCAGGCCATAAAAACGCCGTTGTAGGATACGCTGCAATCCAGTTCCTCTACTAAAGAAAGCAGTAGAGGATTTTCGTTAGCACTACCTTATTTTATCCTGTCAAAAACTTAATACTATATGCCAAGGTGTATCGATTTTGTCAGACCCAAATATTAGAAGCAGAAAAATAGAGCACATAAGAATAGTTGTTGAAGAAAACGTTGAATTCCCCGGCTCATGCTCCGATATATACTCACATATAAGACTAATTCATAGAGCGTTTCCCGGAATAGACCTGTCAGATGTTGATCTTTCGCTTAATTTTTTGAACTATAAGATTAGCGCGCCATTAATGATTAGTGGCATGACAGGTGGTGATCCGTCTACAACTAAATATAATGAAAAACTAGCGATATTAGCGGAGGAATTCAGAATACCGATAGGCCTGGGTAGTGAGCGTGCCCTAATATTACATAGGAATAACCAGGAAGTTCTCCACTCCTATCGAGTGGTAAGACAGATAGCAAAAGATGTGCCTATAATAGGAAATATTGGTGCAAACACTCTTCTTGATATCGGCGTTGAAGATATATCTTATATAATAAATAGTGTCGATGCAGATGCTTTAGCGATCCATCTCAACCCTGCACAAGAGGCGATACAGCCTGAAGGAGATACCAGGTTCAATATGTCCATTATCGAAAAGATCGAGAAAATAATAGATACTATCAATGTGCCTATAATCATAAAAGAGGTTGGAAATGGCCTCTCATACGAAGACGTGTCACTATTTTATTCGTTGGGAATCAGATTCTTCGATGTTGCAGGTGCTTGTGGCACGAACTGGGTGCTCGTAGAAAAGTATAGGCAGAAAGACCATGTAGTATCGGATATAGCCGAGCATTTATCATCATGGGGTATCCCAACACCAATAGCGATAATAGAGGCCAGAGCAGCTGCTCCCGATTCATTCATTATTGCGAGCGGCGGCATATACACAGGGCTCCGTGCAATCACTAACATAGTGCTTGGAGCAGACATTAACGGTTTAGCCAGGCCCTTGATACAAGAAATATATCATGGAGGATTAGATGCTGCGAAAAAATTCTTGGAAACCATGATTAGGGAAATGAGAATTGTTTCATTTCTCATCGGAGCAAAAAATGTTGATGAACTAAAACAGAAGCCCTTTATTTTAGCTACTGACATACTCACATACTTCAAGCAAAGAGGAATAGACCTAAACGAATACAAGAAAATCCGTGGAGGAAAACAATAATGGAAGAATACAGGTATCCTGAGATCTTCGTGGAAGGAGTTGATTCAAATAAATATGTATGCAAGGTTTCAGACGAGTATGTCCTCACTGAAACTCCTATATCCGACGAGTGCTATGGACATATAATATATGAAGACATACTCAGATACTTCGATCTATCCAACCCTGTCCTTAGGAAAGACGTTATCGTCGTGCCAGAATTTAGTGATGAGGAACTACTCAAAGGCCTTCTAATAAGGAAAAACACTGAGCTCTGTCTCGTCGAGATAAAGGGATACGAGCCATACGTTTATCCACGTGAAGGAGAAAAAATCGATATTAGGGATAAGATCGGTTTTGTAGTTACCAACAAGTACGAAGTAAGAGTAATAAAATCACCCTGTAAGGGTATAGTCGTATTCGTAATTAATATAGTGTGGGAGAAACCGGAAAAATACATACTGGCGGTAGTGAGTGAAAATGACGCTAGACAAATCACTATTAGAAAAAGTAAAAGAGACAGCATATAAGCATGCTCTTCTAAATGCCGTAAAACATAATGGTAAACCATCACTCAAAGCAGTAATAGCAAAAGTTGTTGGAGAAATACCCGAAATAAGAAAGAATGTGAAAGAGATCATCAGTATAGTGCGTGATGTCGTAGAAGAAGTCTCAAAGCTAAGTCTAGATGAACAAATAGCTATTATCAAGAAAGAATGGCCTGAGCTTCTAAGTGAGGAGAAAAGGGAAGAAAAGAAAGAATTACCACCATTACCCAATGCAGAGCCAGGCAAAGTCGTTACCAGATTTGCGCCCAATCCTGACTATGTTATCCACTTAGGAAATGCGCGGCCAGCACTTCTAAGCTACTGGTATGCTGAAAAATACCGTGGAAAGATGATACTTCGATTCGAAGACACTGATCCAAGAACAAAGGCGTCTTTTCCAGAAGCATATGAGCGTATCAAAGAAGATCTTAAATGGCTAGGGATAAAGTGGAACGAAGAATATATCCAGAGCATGCGTCTCCCCATATTTTACGACATACTCTACAAGCTTATTGAAAAAGGAGGCGCCTATGTCGACAAGTGCAAGGCTAGCGAGTTCAAGAAATACAGAGACGCTGGAAAGCCGTGTCCCCATAGAGAACTACCCGTAGAGACACATCTCGAGGAACTAGACAAGATACTAGAAGGATACTATGGGGAGGGAGAAGCTGTCATTAGGGTTAAAACAGATCTTACACATCCTGATCCCAGCGTTAGAGACTGGGTTGCCGCTAGAATAATCGATACAACCAAAACACCACACCCTATTGTCGGTGAAAAATACATTCTATGGCCAACCTATAATCTCGCAGCTGCAGTAGACGATCATTTAATGGGTGTCACACATATTCTAAGAGCAAAAGAGCATGTTAGCAATACGATAAAACAAAGCTACCTATACAATCATATGGGCTGGAAATATCCGGAAACAATACATTTTGGAAGACTGAGCCTCGAAGGAGTTATACTCAGCAAGTCTAAGATGAGAACACTGGTGAGAGAACAGGGAATGGAAGCCTACGATGATCCAAGATTCGGGACTATATCCGGCCTGCGTAGAAGAGGTATTGTGCGGGAAGCCTTATGGGAGATAATAAAAGATGTAGGAACAAAAGCCATTGATGCACACATAAGTTATGTAAATCTAGCATCTATCAACAGATCGATAATAGACCCCGTAGCCACGAGATATATGGGCGTAGCTGATCCCATATATGCTGTACTAAAGGGATTCACTGAAAACTTGAAGGCAAAGATCCCTAGGCTTCTCAACAAGAATGATTACCATGAATACATTATTAAGCC
Organism: Desulfurococcales archaeon; assembly: GCA_027067785.1. Classification (GTDB taxonomy): domain Archaea; phylum Thermoproteota; class Thermoprotei_A; order Sulfolobales; family Desulfurococcaceae; genus JAADCY01. The sequence goes on from JAMOVL010000046.1 coordinate 7,139, forward strand.
GAACACTATAGTAGCGCTTTCAGCAAGCGATCTCAAGCTGTTCCTAGACAACAATATAGTTAGACTCATGGGTCTCGGCAACTTCGCGCTAGAAAAGACAATTATCAAAGAAGAACGCTTAGCAGTAGTTCTAAAACTACATAGCATCTCACACGAAGAGGCGAAAAGATTGCGAGCACCAATCATACAGTGGGTTCTACCCAGCGAAAGCATTCATCTAGAACTAATCATACCTAAATCAATGAAGATAACACGGAAATACATGCTTATAGAGAAAAACATACTAGATAGAGAAAAACCCGGCAACCATATACAGCTGTACAGGATCGGTTTCGCCAGAATAGACTCTATAGAAGAAGATAAGGTTACAGCTATATTCTCGCATACCTGATTTTATCAAAACATTAATATACCCAAATATAGACAGTAGCTTTAGACCAGACGACCTAATTGGGAGGAGGATGAAGTATGTCCAAACCGTTCTATGTAAGGTTCGAAGTACCCGAGGAACTAGCCGAGAAAGTATATGAAGCCTTCAAAAAAGCACGAGAGACAGGCGGGAAGATAAAGAAGGGAACAAACGAGACAACAAAAGCCGTAGAAAGAGGAATCGCCAAGCTCGTAGCAATAGCAGAAGACGTCGACCCACCGGAAATCGTTGCACACCTACCACTCCTATGCGAAGAGAAGAAAATACCCTACGTATACGTACCAAGCAAGAAGAGATTAGGCGAGGCAGCAGGTATAGAAGTAGCAGCCGCGAGCGCAGCAATAATTGATCCCGCTGGTGCAAAAGACCTAGTTGAAGAAATAATCAGACAAGTACAAGAGCTAAAGGCTAAGGCTGCCAAATAAGTTCCTCGAGAACCATAAAGCGATACCACTAAATTACCAAAATATTTTTGGTAACAATCCTTTTGTGCTAGGATACGTAGTTGGTTAATAAACCACGTATACCTGAGCCGAGAAAATTATTGAAGAAAGGCAGCCAGCCAATACTATTCCTTGGTACATATGAGTAATGAAATGAATGGCATTTAATAGAACAAATAATACTTCGTTATCTCCTACCCGATAACTTTCTTGCTTCACGCTCGGTCTCACGTAGTATTAGTATATCGCCTAGTCGGACAGGTCCCTTTACGTTTCTCGTAATTATCCTGCCTTTGTCTCTGCCTTCAAGTACTCTTACTCTCACTTGTGTTATCTCTCCAGTTACACCTGTTCTTCCAATTATCTGTATAACCTCTGCGGGAAAACCTATTTCCTCGGTTACATTGATTTCCGGCTGTTCAACATAGATCTTGTTCTTCTCCTCCGACATGATCGACACCGTATTCCACTTCATTTAATCTAGCTCACACATATTTACCGACTAAGCCATTTTTATAAGATTTGTGGCAAAGCTTAAAAGGAATAAATATCCTAAACCACTCCGTAGTTAGCAAGAAGAAAAGTGTAAAGGTGAAAACATATTGCCACGGCTAACACGATGCAGCTTCTGTGGAAAGGAAATAGAGCCAGGCACCGGTCTAATGTATGTGCTAAACGATGGTTTGATCCTATGGTTTTGCAGCAGAAAATGCTATAAGAACTACCTCGTACTGAAAAGAGATCCTAGAAAGCTAAAGTGGACTCTCAAATACGGTAAACAGATGAGGTAAAAGAAGTATCTCAGTCCTTTTACAACAAAAACATACAGTATATCAGCTCTTGTTAATTAGAGGAAAAATATTCTATAAGCCAAGGCACAATACCTCTAATTGCTGGTGAGAACAATGGAGCGTACACTAGTACTTATAAAACCCGATGGAGTACGAAGAGGCCTAATAGGCGAAATAATATCAAGATTTGAGAAGAAAGGCCTCAAAATAAAAGCATTGAAAATGCTCTGGCTTACCCGAGAGAAAGCCGAGGAGTTCTACTCTGTTCATAAGGGTAAACCCTTCTTTGAATCATTAATAAAGTTCATGACTTCAGGCCCTATAATAGCGATGGTTCTCGAGGGAGATAAGGCGATATCTGTTGTCAGACTAATGATCGGTCCTACAGATGGTAGAGAAGCGCCGCCAGGAACAATTAGGGGAGACTACGCTCTCTCTAAACAGGAAAACGTTGTTCATGCAAGTGATAGCCCAGAGAGTGCTGAGAGAGAAATTAGGGTAATATTTAGTGATGAAGAAATCATTGACTGGTAATTCATCTCTAGAACACTAGACCGTAGAAGGGATCTTGTTTCTTCTTGATCTTTATTATCTCATTTAACACCATTTTCTCATCATCACTTAGCTCGCTCTTATATTTCGTTAGCCATAAACGTGCATGTTCTTTTGGTATATCTGTATAGAGAATATCTCCTTCATCAACGTGTCTACCGATCAGTATCTTACCCCTAATGCTTATCGCTACCGCTTGACCCACCCTGGCCTCTTTTAACACGTTATCACGATCCCTGATCTGCATAATAACTCCTAGTCTGAGACCATCACTCCTCATAACCGGGTATCCGGGCTTAATAACTCCGCCAAGGACCTCTATACCAACGATCGCCGGATTGCTTCTCCTGAAAACATAGCCGGGCAGAATCCTTATTTTACCTGGCCTTATCAGTGTTTCAAGTTCTTTCCTCTTCTCCTCTTCTTTGATCTTTCTAACCCATTCAGTATATTCCTCTATCAGCCTGTAAATCACATTGTGTCTGAATATCTTAACACCCTCCCTTCTAGCAAGCTCTTCGGCTTCTGGGAGAACCTTGACGTTGAAGGCTATAACAACTCCATAAAGCTTATTCTGCTTGAGCGTCACAGAGGCCTCGATAATATCGTTCTTCGAAACAGGCCCTACATCGGCGAGTCGTACAGGTATATTTTCCCTCTTCAGCGCTTCTACGACAGCTTCAAGCGTGCCTAGGGTATCGGCTTTAACGACAACACCAATATTATCAGTTTTTATCCTTATTGATTCAATCTCCTCCAGCACTTTCTTCTTATACTCATCTATGAGTTGCTCATTGGGCACAACAAGTATTGGTGAACCAGCTAGAACGCCCTCAAGGTTTGGAGCCGATATCTTGACTCCCGTTGCCGCAACGACTTCCTCTACTTGTCTAAATTTACCTTCATGAGCACGCATGTCTTGTAATGGTCTAGGCATGAGAAGTGCTCTGACCTTAGTAACTATTGCTTCGCCCTTACCACCTACAACTATTATGTCTCCCTTTCTCAATACCCCGTCATAAATTATCACATCTATTGTTGTACCGAGACCGGGTTCTTCCTTTACCTCTAGGACGACACCCCTAGCAGGCTCATTGCTAGTGACGAGTTTCTTTTTCATGAACTGCTGTACTAGACCCACAAGAAGTGCTAGGAGCTCCGGAACACCTTCTCCTGTTTTCGCTGATATCGGGACTATTGCGACCGTTCTTCTGAAGTCCTTAACACGATCAAATCTTTCCGCCATAAATCCTGCCTCATATAATTGGCCGACGAGCCTGTAAATTAGTTCGTCAAGCCTGCTGGCCACGCGTGGATCCTGTTTTCGAATAGTTTCAAGGAATGGAGCATCGGGATGAGGCTTCCAGCCCGATAATCTATCTATCTTATTAGCAGCCACTATGAATGGAACTCTTCTTTCCTTAAGTATCTCGATACTCTCCCATGTTTGGGGCTGAAAACCTTCCAAGACATCAACGACTAGTATAGCTATATCGGCTACGCTGCCCCCTCTTTTACGGAGATTTGTGAATAATTCGTGGCCAGGAGTATCGATAAACAGCAGGCCTGGGATCTCGATCTTCAGCTTGGGAAAATATTTTTTCAGCGGCTTAGCCACTTTTTCAAGCACTGATGCTGGTACTATACTGGCACCCACATGCTGTGTTATTTCTCCAGGCTCTTTCTTAGCAACTGCTGTACCCCTTATCTTGTCTAGTAGGGTTGTTTTGCCATGGTCGACATGGCCGAGTACAACAACTATTGGTTGTCTCACCCATCTCTTGATATTCTTCTCACTGGTTGACGCCATAATTATCATCCCCTCTTATCCGCTTATTCTTCAATGCCTTTATATAGTCAAGTATATTATTAACCCTGTATTGGTTCACCTAGCAATATAAATACCCCTATATACTGATAGGTTTGAAATAACCACCGGGCAACTGGTGGTGGAGAAGGTATGGCGGATTTCAAAATAGTTATATCGGATCCGGAAGCACCGAAATCCGAGGTTATCGAGAAAGTCAAAGTTGTCGGAGATGCAGAGATAGAATATAATGATAAAATGAAAGAAGGCTTCGAACTACCGATCATAAAGGTTAACGGCAAGCTAGCAGAGAAGATAAAGGCCGTACACGGCGTAGCCACTATAAGGATGATCAAACCTGATACGAAAGATAAGGTGAAGATCACCGGGAGACTCGTAATTGACGACAATATTCCCGAGTCTGAAGCACATGTTAACGCTGAACTACTCGTCAATAAGACAGGTACAAATGAACTTGAAGGCGAGATATTCAGAGCACGTGCATGGCAGATCCGCGTCAATGATGATCGTACAAAGAGAATTATCGGGCTAAGAATAGGCGACGTATTCGATGGCGAACTAGTAGGGCTCAAAGGCGTAAAAATACAGATAACGGGCGGAAGCGACAACAGTGGTTTCCCGATGAGACCAGATGTTATGGGCGGCGTCAAAAAGAGAGTGCTACTATCAGGGCCGCCGGGATTCCATCCGCGTGAAAAAGGAGAGCGCCGCAGGAAAATGGTACGTGGAAACATGGTGACTGAAGACATAGTGCAGATAAATACGAAGATCGTGTATAAGTAGGCCTACCAATATGAATACACTGATTTATTCTAGACCGTTTTTCACAGCCTATCATAAAAATATGCTAAGCTAATATAGAATCGTATTTGAGGTGAACATGTTTTGCCCTGGGAAGAAAAACAGCCTGAAGTAAACATTGGAGTAGTGGGACACGTCGATCATGGCAAGACAACGCTGGTTCAAGCCCTCACAGGGATATGGACAGCGCGGCACAGCGAAGAGCTGAAGAGAGGAATGACTATAAAGCTAGGATATGCTGACGGAAATATTGCCTATTGTGATAACCTGGAGCCTCCGGAAGCCTACACAACGGAGCCCGTGTGCCCGGATGGCTCAGAGTCTCGATTGCTGAGAAGAGTCAGCTATGTTGATGCACCAGGTCATGAAGCCCTTATGGCTACGATGCTGAGCGGTGCAGCACTAATGGATGGAGCACTTCTTGTGATCGCAGCCAATGAGCCATGTCCACAGCCTCAGACCCTTGAACACTTCGTGGCACTCGACATAATAGGCGTTAGGAATCTCGTCGTTGTTCAGAACAAGATCGATGTTGTATCTAAGGAGAGAGCCAAGAAGAATTATGAGGAAATAAGGAATTTCCTTAAGGGTACTTGGGCTGAGAACGCCCCTATAATACCCGTTAGCGCACTACATAAGGCTAATATAGACGTACTTCTCCAGGCGATCGAAGAATATATCCCTACGCCTAAAAGAGAGCTGTCAAAACCGCCACTAATGTACGTAGTACGGAGTTTCGATGTAAACAAGCCGGGAACTAAGCCGGACGAACTAAAAGGAGGAGTAATAGGAGGCTCACTTATGCAGGGCGTACTAAGAGTAGGTGATGAAATAGAGATAAGGCCGGGAGTTAGAAAACCCATAGCGCCCGGGCGCTATGTATACGAGCCCGTAGTAACCGAAGTAGTATCACTTAGATTCGGTAAATTAGAAGTAGAAGAAGCTAAGCCGGGAGGACTACTAGCTATAGGAACTAAGCTAGACCCCTCGCTTACAAAGGCTGATGCACTTGTAGGCAATGTTGTCGGGATACCGGGTAAGGTGCCCGAACCAGTAACATATCTAAAAGTCAACTATAAACTCCTACAACGCGTAGTTGGAATGAAAGAGATGGTCCAGGTAAAACCAATACAGCCACGCGAAATAATCGTTGTAACAGCTGGTACAGCGATACGCCTAGCTGTAGTCATGCGTGTAACCAGCGATTACATAGAGTTAAAACTACGCGATCCCGTCGTAGCATGGGAAGGCTCGAGAATAGCTATTAGCAGAAGAGTGCTGGGAAGATGGAGGCTGACGGGCTGGGGTATCGTAGAGGAGGCTAAACCGTGAGGAAAAAGCCCTGCATAGTGCTCGATACCAACATGTTAATGACGATAGCCAGAGGAATAAATGTTTTAGAACAGATCGAAGACATTATCGAGGCCAAGCCTGAATACATAGTATTAACACAGGTTGTGAAAGAACTCGAAAAACTAGCAAAATCGGGTAAGCCAAGCATATCAAAGCCTGCAAGACTAGCATTAGAGATCGCTAGGAGATACTGCAAAATAGTTGAAGTAGAAGAGAACGATTTACCCACAGACGATCTAATCTTACACTATGCCAAGGAACATAGATGTGGCGTAGCAACCAATGACAAAGAACTAAGAAGAAAGCTTAGAGAACACGGTATACCAGAGATATATCTTCGCGAAGAAAAAATGATGGTCGATGTAGAGGGAATAGAGTATTAACCACCGAAAAAATCATTATAATTGTATTTGTAGGTTTTTATTCAACTAAAGTAATACTTGACCAATAACAGGATATGATGCGGTGAAACGAATTGGTCTACAGAATATATAGAGTTAGAGATGTAATACGGATACCGCCCGATAAGTTCGGGAAACCTCTCGATGTAGCTGCCTGGGAAGAACTCAGAAGGAAATACGAGGGTGTGATAACTAGAAATATGGGCATAATAGTCACAGTTTTCGACGTAGACGTCGATCCTCAGGGCAAGATAATACCTGGAGACGGTGCAACATACCATAAAGTAGAGTTTACAATACTCGCTTTCTATCCATTTGTCAAAGAAGTCGTAGAGGGAGAAGTAAACACCGTCGTTAAAAACGGCGTATTTGTCGACCTAGGAGCCTCCGACGGATTCATATATATAAACCAGATCGCCGACGAGAGAATAGAATATGATCCGACACGCCCGGCACTCTTACTCAGAGACTCTAAGAGAATGATCGAAAAAGGCGATATAGTTAGGGCAAGAGTATACAATGTCGCTCCTCTACCAGGAAAAGGCCTAAGAGTACAGCTAACAATGAGGCAGCCCTACCTGGGTAATCTAAAATGGCTCAAGAAAAAGGGGTGAACATAGTTGCCTATTAAACGAAAACCGTTCAAAGCCTGTAGAAAATGCAAAGCCCTAGTAGATAAAGAAGTTGAGATCTGTCCCATCTGTGGTTCAAACGATTTTACAGATGAGTGGGAAGGAGTAGTAATAATAATCGATCCAGAAAAATCATTAGTTGCCAAAATGCTTGGTATAGAAAAACCCGGTAGATACGCGATCAAAGTTGCATAACGACGGTACACCATTACTTATTTTAAGACTACCCAAGGACTTACGTAGATACTTTACATATCCGCATGGATTACTTATCATTAATGAGAAACCGGGTTTTCTCTTCAAATGTGACATCAAAGCCGATTATTTGGTAGGGGATATAGTATCAAAGTATTTCCACGGCGATGTAAAGATATTAGATCTAAAAACACGTAGAAGAATTAAGACTGCACCAGACAAAGTAGATTATAATAACCAATTAATAATCAATCCTCCAGGCACAGTATCACAGAATTCAAGAACACTCATAACAACAGCTATAGATAAATTCATAGTGAAAGGTGAAGAGGATCTGATAACAATGGCTATATCATTAACAATTCATGGAAAAACAATCATATACGGGTATCCGAGATATGGTGCAGTCATAACTATTGCTGACACCATTAAGGCTCGACGATTACTTAAAAGATTTAAACCAGACATAGTGTTCTTAAATAAGGTGAATACTAAACCGAAAAGAGAGATAAACAAAAGGAATGGGGGATAATGGTTTGGGAAAACAGCTACAATTAGGGGAATACACTGCCGAAATAGTAAAGGAATGGTATAATCCGCTAGTTAAGAGAAAAGAGTTAATTGTAAGGATAGCACACATAGGCCGAACAACTCCCTCAAGAGGCCTTATACGTGTAGAGCTTGCGAAAGCTTATGGTGTTGATGTAGAGAGAGTTTATGTTAGAAAGATAGATACCGAGTACGGTATGGGCGTGTCGAATGTCGAAGTACACATTTATGACACTTCTGAGAGAGCCAAGGCGTTCGAACCGCCTCACGTAATAAAAAGAAATGAATACGCAGCACAATCCTATCAGCTAGAGCAAATGATGAAGGAACAGGGGATGGGGTGAGCTAATTGGCCCATGTACATAAGCTTTACGAGTTCGACTACAATACAGGCACGATAAAACCGAAGAACAAGAAATGCCCGAAGTGCGGAAGCTTCATGGCATTCCACAAAAAACCTATTCCTCGGTGGCACTGTGGCAAATGCGGTTATGTAGAGTATGTAAGGGAAAAGAAATAACAATGTATGTCTTACTCAATGCTTTTCCAGTTATATTTCTCCAGTACATATCTCACCATATCTAAAGCTTAAACCCAGCATGTTTCGTTAGAATCGAAAAAGAGTAGATATAAATTGACGATCGTTCTAGGAATAGAGTCAACAAGCCATACGCTCGGCATCGGCATAGTGGAAAAGAATAATTCAAGTATAAGAATACTAGCGAACGTATACTCTAAATATATTCCAGCAAAAGGAGGAATACATCCACGCGAAGCATCTCTTCACCATGCAAGAGAGGCGCCACAAGTCCTAAAATCGGCTCTGGACAAAGCTGGCATACATATCGGAGATGTCGATGGCATTGCTGTAGCTTTAGGTCCGGGTCTGGGACCATGCCTACGAATAGGCGCTACTCTCGCTAGATTCCTAGCTTCCTATTACTCAAAGCCCTTAATACCCGTTAATCACGCAGTAGCTCATATAGAAATAGGCAAATTCGTGGCTGGGTTCGCTGATCCGCTCATAATATATGTTTCAGGCGGCAATACTCTAATCGCTATTCAGAGAAAGAAAAGATACAGAGTTCTAGGAGAAACCCTTGATATACCTCTTGGAAACCTCCTAGATACTTTTGCCCGCGAAATAGGGTTAGCGCCACCCTATGTTGTTAACGGTAAACACCAGGTAGACATATGTAGTGAATGGGGCTCTAACTTCATAGACCTCCCATACACTGTTAAAGGAATAGACCTTAGTTTTTCAGGATTATTAACGGCAAGCCTAAAACACGCTGAAAAAGCACGATCTAAGAAAGAACTCGGAGATATCTGCCTAAGCCTACGAGAAACAGCGTTTGACATGATAGTCGAAGTAGCTGAAAGAGCATTACTTCTCACAGGTAAGAAAGAAGTTCTGCTGGTCGGCGGTGTAGCATCGAATACTGTACTACGTCAAAAACTAGAGGCAATGGCTACACTGCACGGCGCCAAATATAAGGGAACACCACCCGATGTATCTGGGGATAACGGGGCAATGATCGCCTATACAGGTCTATTATTACTTCTCCATGGAGTAACTATTGAGCCCGAAAAAGCATTCATTAAACAAAGATGGCGTCTGGACGAGGTAGATCTACCATGGCTTCCAGACTAACATTAATCAGCGAGGGCGCTGAAGCAAAGATCTATCTTCTCGAAGCCCTTGGCACTAAGCTAATAGTAAAACATAGGATCAGTAAACCATACAGACACCCCTTATTCGATAAGTTATTCAGAGAAAGAAGGACTAGGACAGAGGCAAAAATACTTGCTAAACTATACTTATCTGGGCTACCTGTGCCTGCACCCCTATTTGTCGACCCATTTAACTCCATCATAATAATGGAGTACGTATTCGGTATTAAGCTTTCAGATACAATAGAATTCCTTACCACTAAGACCATATGCACTATAGCATCTAGACTCGGAGAATATGTGGGAAAGATGCATAGCCTCAAAATCTATCATGGAGACCTCACATTAGCCAATATACTATATAATGAAAGAACCGACGGGATCTACATAATCGATTTCGGCCTTGCAGGACATAGCACGGATATCGAAGAATATGCTATTGATATACACCTTATAGAACGTAGTATAAACGCCCTGGCACCCGAAATAACCGAGTTGTTTATGAAGAATTTCTGGAATGGATATGCAAAGACATATAGCGAAAAATACCGGGAAATCAAGGATAGGGTGTATGAGATCAAGCTAAGAGGAAGATATATTGAAGAAAGACTGAAGAGGAGATTAGAACATGAAAGATATAGCTAACCAGTACGAAATATTATTTATTACTGGTAACAAGCATAAGTATAGTGAAGTTCTCCCGATCGCTGATAGACTAGGCTTCAGAATTCTTATGAAGCCAGGCTACAAATTAGAAATACAATCCAATAAGCTCGAAGAAATAAGCTTAACAGCAGCTCTTGAAGCATATAAGTATCTAAAGAAGCCATTAATGGTAGAAGATGCAGGGCTTTTCATAGATGCATTAAACGGTTTCCCAGGACCATATAGTAGTTACGTCTTCAAGACTTTGGGATGCGATGGAATACTAAAACTAATGACGGGGATCACCACTCGTAATGCTGTATTCCGTTCAGTGGTAACACTGATCTATCCGCCATTCATAATAGTTGAACAAGGCGTGTGTCCCGGAACTATAGCTAGTGAGAAGAGAGGAGAAAGAGGATTTGGTTTTGATCCAATTTTCGTCCCGGAAAGAGACAATAGAACTTTTGCAGAAATGAGTATAGAAGAGAAAAACCGTTACTCACATAGGGCAAAGGCTGTGAGAAAAGCTCTTCAAAAACTCAAAAAATTATTAGAGCAAATATCCGACATAAATTTAAATGCCCCGTAAACTATTAACCGGGATAGGTGAGGAATAAACAAGTACTGGTGCTTAACCGTGAACAAGAAACGAGATAAGGGACAATCACACTCTACGAGGCCGGCTAGAGCAGGGCCGCCGAAATGGTTGAAGCTCGATATGAGCCCTAATGATGTCGAGCTACTAGTAGTTGAGTTAGCGAAGAAAGGATATACTCCATCAATGATTGGCATAATACTTCGAGACCAGTACGGCATACCTCTGGTTAAACAGGTAACAGGGAAGAAACTCGTTAAAATACTTGAAAAACACGGTGCTAATCTACCAATACCTGAAGACCTATTATTCCTTATGAAAAAAGCTGTTAATCTCCGAAGACACTTAGAGGAGCATCCTAAGGATTACCATGCAAAGAAAGGTCTAATGGATCTGGAGTCTAAGATACATAGACTGGTAAAATACTATAAGAGAATAGGGAGATTGCCGCCGGACTGGAAGTATACACCAGACCAGGCAAGGCTAATCGTATCCAGCTATATCTAATGATATTTATGTTATCTCTAATGAGGATATTTTCAATCCCATATGAACACATGACACAGAAAATGTTTTTGTGAAAGCATACGACAATAATCCACAAGGGATGTATCTCTTGGAAAAAAGCATACCAGTACTTATCAATACTGCTAGAGAATATGGATTTCTAAGAATCATACCTCTAACAGATCTAGACTCTTTAATCGCTTCTAGTATATTGGCAAAAAACCTTAATGAGCACGACATACACACAGTGATTAACCTGGACTTGAAAACCTGCCTTGAAACCGATGAGCCAACTATTCTCTTTAATATTCCTAAACCAGCAAACGCCAAGAAGAACTGCTATCAGCTACTGGTAGATACTAGAGAAAGTAGTCTGTCGTCATACATTATAACAGGTCTAGAAAACTACTGGATAGTCTCTGATTACGATAAACTACTGGCTATTCTTGCAGGAATATATAGGGAAAAAGATCTTGGTAAAGAAGGATTCAGAGGACCGGAAAAGAAGTTTCTCCAAGAACTTATCGATAATGATAAAGCCGAAATAGACTTCGGTTTTCGGTTCTGGGGATGGAAGAAGAGAAGTCTTGCTGAAATGATCACATACACCCTTATACCATTCCTACCAGGATTAACTGGTGAGTATGATCAAGTAGTGTCGTTCCTAAAGAAGATATTTAATACAGATGATATTACCGGACTGAATTATTCGTCAATATTTCTCGAAGAAGAACCCGAGAGAGCTAAGAAATTCGCTGCATCACTATACGAAGCCCTTGATATAGATGAAGATATCCGTAAAACCATTCTTCTAAAACTGATAGGTTTCACTTACTATTTCCATATAGGAGACACTAGGCTTGAAAGTTTTGAAACACTAGGCTCACTTATAATCTATGAATCCCTTAGGCGCAGCTCAATAGATCTAATATCTAATATTTCGCTTGACCCAAACGTGTTATATAACATTATCTCCTTATACGACCACTACATAGACATCATAGCTAATGAAGTATCTCATGGTATTAGATTATGGCTTAATGCTAAAAATATTGAGACAGATAATATTGAGAGACCAGACATATATGTGGATATTATAAAGAGCTTAGGAATCGAGGAGCAGAAACCTATCAGTATAGTCAGTGGTGGGCGTAATATTACTGTTGCTAGAGAACTACTCCGTATAGGTAAAAACGTAGAACACGTTATACAAGTCTGCGATGAGCTACAATTATGTGAAGTATGAGGAGCTATTAACTATGTACAAGGCATACTTCAAAATGATAAGTAATGATGTTAGGAAAGTTCACGCCATATGGACAGCATTGCATCCCGACAATATGGTTACCCCATCCTATATGGATATATCTGAAGAAATAGATAGAGGAACATACGTTGTAAAAATAATAATTAATGAAAAATCACCCAAACGTTTTGATAGTCTCCGTGGAACACTAGATGACATAGCGTGTTTAGTTGAGCTTATCCAAAACACGATCAATATTCTAGAAGAGAGGCAAAATTCATAAAGTCTTATATAGCCCCAATTAAATGGAAAGAGTCTTAGTAAGTAAAAAGTGTGAGAGGACGGATCATGCCCGCACGGAGAAAATTTGCTATCCGTGATAAATGGAAGCTCAAAAAATGGTACACTGTAATAGCACCACCAATATTCGGAGAAATATCTATAGGTACAACCCCGGCCGACGACCCATTGAAACTGATCGGCAGAGTTATGGAGACCACATTATACGATATAACAGGCGACATAACACAGGTCCACATAAGACTATATTTCCAGATAATCAAGGTTGAAGGAGACAAGGCATATACGAGATTCAAGGGACACGAAATATCCAGAGACTATATGAAGAGCCTCATCCGAAGAAAGAGCAGTAAGATACAGGGAATATTCAATGTCGAAACAAAAGACCAGTATAAGCTCCGCCTAACCATTGTAGCTCTAACAAGCTATAGGTGCAAGACAAGCCAGAAAAGAGCCATAAGAAAGATAATGGAGGAATACGTTAAGTCGAAAGTACCACAGCTAACGCTCGATGAACTAATACAGGAGATGCTGTTCGGCAGAATGAGTGCTGAGATAATGGAGAGAGCACGCAAGATCTATCCTATACGTAAAGTAGAAATATACAAGTCTAAACTACTAATGATACCAACTCCTGAAGGCCCCAAGCCTGCAGTAGTTGTATCACCGCTACAGCAGAGAAGGTAAAGAACGTAACCTTATTTTAGAAAAAGTAACAATACACTAATTCACCAAGCTTTGATCTCTAAACACATAGAGGAGCCGATAATGTGTTTACATGAAAAATCATTTGATCTCCTCATTAAGACAGGTCTAGGTTTTGAAAAGATAGTTGCGTCCAGGATAAAAGAATATGATGAAAAAACCATCGTGATCCCTTGCCCGAAGAACTTCAAAGGCCTAGTGCTCGTAAAGCATGGTGAGCGCAGTATAGATGAACTAATAAATTATATCAAAAACAATGTCGTCGAAGCAGACAAGATAATCCCCATACTAGCCGAAACCGTTGCCGAGCCAGAGAAAATCGCAGAAGCTACAGCAGAGTTGTCTAGAGAACTCATAAAGCCTTCTGAAACGTTTGCTGTTAGGACAACTCGTCGAGGAAAACATAGGTTTACAAGCATAGATGTTAATGTAGTAGTAGGGGATTATGTCCGCCGCGTCACTGGTGCTTCAGTAGACTTGAAACACCCTGATAAGATTGTATTAGTCGAGATAATACAGGATAGCGCATACATAAGTGTTCTTCCCGGAAGCTTCGAATATCACAAGTTATCGCCAGGTAAAAAACCTATCTACGGGATATTCAAGAAATTCTCAGTTATTCAAATGCCTTATTTCGGCCCTAAAGATGCTGTCAGGAATATGGGTAGGAGAATCGGCAGAGAGGTACAGAATTTTGAAGTAGGCGAACTGGTGATAGCGCCTGCTGGTATAGTTGACGGTGTACAGCTCGCCGAGTTTATACTTAGTGTCGAAGAAGGGATACGTTCTAGATACGAGATCCAGAAAAGAAGTTATCATCGCAAAACACGTAAAGTACCTGTTAAAGTACAAGATATACATCAACTGGTTCGTGATCGTTATGACGAGGTAATCATAGTTTTCGAACCTGAGGGAAAATACGTATTAGATGTAGCGGATGAGCTCGAAAAACTGATCCTTAGATCTAAGAAAAGAGTAAATTTGCTTTTCGGATCCAGAGAAGGGATCCCACTCGGAATATATAGGTTCGCTGATCTCGTAATAGATATTGCTCCAGGAATTACTTTATCAACCGACTACGCTGCCGCCGCAGGACTTATAGCTTTGGCAACAGTCCTTTATAACAGGTTGGATAGAATTGAAAGCGGTGCTCCTAGCAGCGGGAAAGGGAGAGAGACTCTGGCCGATAACGGAGACTATTCCTAAACCTTGTATCCCGATATTGTGTAAGCCTTTAATCCTATGGCATATTGAAGCGCTAGAGAGTATATCTGATATTGATGAAATTATCGTTGTTGTCGGGTACAAGAAAGAGAAGATAATCTCGCTTATAAAATCTACACGAACCAAGAAAAAGATCAGATTCGTAGATCAGGGAGAAGAACTTGGAACAGGCCATGCAGTGAAGAAGGCAATCGAAAAAATTGGAAATATTAACGACAGTGTTTTGATAACATATAGCGATCTCTTTCTCGGCGATTGGCAATTATACTCCAGACTCGCAGATCTTGGTAGTAACGCTATAGTTGGCGTAAAAGTTCCTGATCCAGAAAACTATGGAGTACTATATGTTAGAGAAGATAATCTCCTTGAAAAAATTATAGAAAAACCTTCAAACCCTCCTTCAAACCTAATAAATGCAGGTATATATCTTGTCCGGTTAAAAGATATCATGGAATACATTAACACGCCTCTGAGTCCACGTGGCGAGATAGAATTTACTGATGCTTTAAACAAAGCTGTGAACGAAGGCGGTATTTCTATATCAGTTGTTTCTATTGATAAAGGATTATGGGTAGATGTAGGGCTTCCCTGGAATTTGCTCGAAGCGAATAAGCTTGCTCTTGACAAGTTCCTTGTTGATACCTCTATTTCAGATAAGGTGTATTCGCACGTATACATAGATGGAAAAGTATACATTGGCAAAAACACTATACTGAAACCTGGAACCTACATTGATGGCCCTGCATATATAGGTGATAACGCTAGGATAGGGCCGAACACAAGGATAAGGCCATATACAGTAATATGTAATAATGCAAGAATAGGTTTCTCTGTAGAGATCAAGGCTAGTCTGATCATGGAGTATGCTAAGATAAATCATTTCGCCTACGTAGGTGATTCGATAATATGTGATCATGTAAACCTAGGAGCGGGTACGATGATTGCGAACCTAAGATTCGATGATAAACCCGTTAAATCACTCATTAAAGGCAAAATGATCTCAAGCGGGAGGAGAAAGTTCGGCGCAGTTATAGGATCACATGCAAAGACCGGGATTAATGTTTCCATATTACCGGGTGTGAAGATCGGGTGTTATTCATGGGTTTATCCGGGCGCCATAGTAGCACAAGATGTGCCTTCACATAGTTTCTATAAGGTATCAATAAAACCCTATATAACACCAATAAGAACCGAGGAGTAATAGCTATGAAGATGAAAACGGAGGATTTCAAGAAAAAATTTCCGCATCTAGCTAAAGAGATCCTAAACGATGAACAACAGTTGACTCTGAGAGTAGATATTAAGATGCCTGATCCTTGGCGGGGATATACCCCTGGTATCGAAGACTATATTCGTAGGTGCAAAACGGTCGATGAAGCATTGAAAGTTATAGAGTATCTCGAAAAACACGGAGAAATAAACCGTGAAGAAGCAGATAACTACAAGAAACTATTACTAGAAAAAGGATTATCCTATTTCGGACCCAGAAAAGAAGACGATTATTACTATAGGAAGGCACAGGATTTTTGGAATAGACTGCGTAGAAAATCTATCGATGCGCAGCGGCGGCAACGATCTTAATTACATCATTATCTTTAAGAACATAGTCTTCTCCGATTCTCTCGCCTGTCTTAGCATTGATAGCGTATAGAAAGGTCTTGCCCAGATCCGTATGTATCATATATGCTAACTCTATAGCGGTCGTACCTTTAGGTACTAGGTATGCGTCAGGTAAAACCCTGCCAGAATGATCAGTGTATTTCCTATGATCCTCTACCGGGTAGACAACAATAAGTTCTAGCACATCAAATATGGCCTTATTCAATAATTCTTGCACACCGGTCGAACCATATTTATCCAGTACTTTCTTCTTCACAAGCTCTAATGCTTTTTTCTGCTGGGCCGTCAGTTTTTCCGGAGCAACTACATCGTAGCTATCTTCACCTGGAATATAACGTATTAGTCCGGCAGCCGCTGCTTTTCTCAGAATTAATTCGGCTAATGCACTAATGGGTACAACCATGTCTTCACCGAACTCTGCTTTCAGTCTCTCTATGTTTTTCTCAGCATAGGGTAGATCCATCTTGTTTGCAGCAATAATTATTGGTTTACTTAAACGTCTCAATGTCTTCGCAAACCTTACAACATCATCTTTACTCCATTTAAGCAGCTTTACAGGGAGATTCAATGTATTGATCGTCTCAACCACTTTTTGCTTACTAATGCTGAGGCCCGAGAGAGCTTGAGAAAGTAGTTCAACCGGGTCACGTACGCTATATAAGTATCTAGAGATCTTATTCTCCCATAGGCGCAGAATAACCGATGTGAACCACTTATCTACTTCTTCTTGGATCAGTCTAGCTTCTTCGACAGGATCGTATGTTCCAGGAGATGCCGGCGTCCCGTCCGGAGCAGTAGAGCCACTAGCGTCAACAACGTGTATTAGTACATCGGCCTGTCGAAGATCATCCATGAATTTATTACCTAGACCACGTCCTTCACTGGCACCTGGAATTAAGCCTGCAACATCCATTATTTTAACAGGTATGAATCGATAACCATTAATGCACATGCCTGTCCTGGGATTACATTCCTTAAGACCTAGTTCTACATGAACACATCTTTTCTTAACATATCCTACTCCTACGTTTGGCTTGATCGTTGTAAATGGGTGATTCGCTATTTGTACAGGAGCAAGCGTTAATGCTGCGAATAATGTTGATTTACCAACATTTGTCTTGCCTATAATACCCACTATCTTTTCTGGAGGCGGCAAAACTTTCACCATGGTCTTTACAAAGATATAGCTATATAAGAAGAGTGTGTTCAAGCTTTATAAACCCAAATCTAATATGATATTGGACTAGCAAGGAGTAAGAGATGGTGTAAGGATAATGGTAAAAAGTATGTATCACTTCATCGCGGAGCTATGGAAACGACCATACGATGGAGAAATGAAAGAAGTTATGAAACAGAGACTCATAAAGTGGAGAAGAGAGCCAGCAGTAATCAGGATCGATAGACCGACACGTCTCGACCGGGCAAGAGCCTTAGGCTACAAGGCAAAACCAGGATTTGTAGTTGTAAGAGTACGTGTTAGAAAAGGAGGGCTACGGAAACCGAGGCCAAATAAGGGTAGACGCCCTAAGAGAATGGGTATCTATGGTTTCGCCCCGGCTAAGAGCCTTAGATTAATCGCTGAAGAAAGAGCTGCGAGGAAATACCCTAACCTAGAGGTACTTAACAGCTACTATGTAGGAGAAGACGGTAACTACAAATGGTATGAAGTAATACTAGTAGACCCACATCACCCCGCTATATGCAATGATAAAGACATCAACTGGATATGTGAGAAACAGCACAAAGGCCGTGTATTCAGAGGATTAACAAGTGCTGGCAAGAAGATGAGAGGACTTAGGAAGAGTAGAGGATTAAAGTACACCATAAAGCATAAGTGGAAGAAGAAACAGCGTGAGAGAATGCTTAGAAAGAGGCATGAGGCAAGCCGCGGAGCACGTGATCCATGGCAGGTAGCCGCTAAAAAGGCAGAAGAGTGAAAATGGAGCCTCGAATAAATGAAGTTATAATTTCTAGCCATTGCCATATAACGGAAAATCCTAACAGAGTTAAAAAAGCTATTTTAAACATTATTCCTCCGGAACTAAGAAGTATTCTTTCATCAAAACTGATAGTGGAAAAGGTATATGGATTCTACGGAAACGAGATTAGAATACTAAGTCTAAGAGTACCGAGCACGGAGGCCGTCAAAATAATAAAATACTTGGCGAAAACCCTATCGAGTATCGATAGGTCAGTTATAAGGGCGAGCCTTGATCTGAGGTATGACTCGAAATCAAACAAGTTATATCTAAGATTCAATAAACAACAAGCATACAAGGGAAGAATAGTTATCGATGATTCTGATGATGTGGTTAAGGTAATAATATCGTTTCGGGGCAGACATAAACTTAATGATATAAAGGCTTTACTTAAGGATCTGGGGCTGATCTGAGAGGTTGAACATACCTTTAATAGATATAGGTAGCCTCTGCCATAGCGATAAATGCTTAGAAACTTATGCATTACTGGGCTATAGAGCAGCATGTATACATGGGCTCAAACACAAGATTATTAGAAAAGATGGGTTTATTGCTGTTAGAAAATCTATCGTACACGGTGAAAGGCAGAAAGAGCTCAAGAACATTATTAAGGAGGAAAAGAAGTATTCGTTCATCATCTCTGTAACCCCGTTATCTATCGAGGCTTCCCGTTTCGCTGCACGTGATGGTAGGGTCGACACCGTTGTACTAGCCCCTGAAAGCATACGTTATATTGATAAAACCGAGATAACTATGCTGAAGCGCTTCTCTAAACCGTTGGAGATCCCTATTAATATACTAATGTCGCAACCCCCAAGCATTAAGGCAATGATCCTGCGTAGGATAGATCTAGCGCTAAAATACAGTGTACCGATTATTCTTAGCTCTGGTGCTGAGGAGTGGAATGAAATACTTCCTCCTATATCTTTCATTGCTCTGGGAAGCATTATTCTAAATAATTTGATGAAAGAAGTCATGGTAATGCTCACTAATTATACTAGAGAACTTATGGCTAAGAACGGTGTTCACATATGATTCAGCAACTCATATTATATGTGATATCGATCGCTGCAATAACAATTAGTTTAGGTTCTCTATTGTTTCTAATCACCAGAATAAAGAAGATCGAAGTAAGACTACAGTTTATATACAAATTGCTAAGCATGAAGAGGGCGAAAAAACCCGGAAGGGTAAGGAAACGATACATAGTATTCGCTATTATATCAGAACATGATCTAGAGAAGAAAGAAGTTGAAAAAGCTATAAGAGATACGTGGAGGAAAGTATTCGGAGAACTATCACTCGCTAGAGCAGATCCACAACTAATATATTTCGAACCCTCAATACAGAGGGGAATCATTAGAGTCAGACATACTTATAAAAAAGACTGTCTAGCGATACTCGGCCTAATTCACGAAATAAACAATGTGAAATGTATTCTGGTACCTATCACTACCTCAGGAACCCTTAAGAGGGCACAGAAGAAACTATACATGCTACGAAGAGATCTACAACCAAAATAAAGTAAAAAATACCCTCTAGATTATTTACTAGAACAGGATGATGAAGCCGCTCCAAACACGAACGATGAAGACCTCGCGACGAACTGACTCCTATAAAAGGATAATAAGGATAAACACATTTGTAAAAAACTACTGGGTGCGGGGGTGCCCGAGCCTGGTCAAAGGGGGCGGACTTAAGTCCAGGTACCTGGGGGGAGATCCGCTGGCGTAGGCCTGCGTGGGTTCAAATCCCACCCCCCGCACCAAGTAATTAAGGACCAAGCATTATGTGTTCCTCAGAACCCGTTATCTCCTCATCTTGATTCAGGAGTCGGACTCTTCATCACCGGTGCATGCTCCTGTAACAAATTTAATATTGCCCTCTAAAACATTAGGTTTAGAGGTAGAATAATATTTTAATATTGAGGGATGCTTTCATGGGTCTAGGCATATCAGCCGCGGCAGCATACGATAGAGCGATAACAATATTCTCGCCTGACGGGCGCTTATACCAGGTCGAATACGCGTTTGAAGCGGTAAGGCAGGGATGGACAACAATCGGTATTAGAGGCAAAGAAGGAGCTGCTGTAATAGTTGAGAAGAGAAAGATATCACCATTAATGGATACTTCACCTATACAAAAGATCTTCAAGGTCGACGACCATATCGGAGCCAGCTTTGCAGGAATAGCGAGTGATGGCAGAGTACTTGTTGATTACGCCCGCCAACTAGCCCTGCTTCACAGATTCTATTACGACGAGCCCATTACTGTTGAATACCTTGCTAAGCAAATATGTGATATCAAACAGGCATATACACAGCACGCTGGCGTTAGGCCGTTCGGAGTAGCTGTTATATTTGTAGGTGTAGATGAGAATGGGTCCCAACTAATAATGACAGAACCTAGTGGAAGATATATGAGCTATTATGCAGTAGCACTAGGTGCGAAAAGCAATGCAGCGACAGAATATCTTGAAAAACACTACAAGTACGACGTACCCATACGGGAGACTATAAAGATAGGTATCACAGCACTCATAAAAGCACTTGAGAAGAAAATCGAGGCTTCGAATCTGGAAATAGGATATATCGATGTTAAAACCAAGGTATTTAAGATACTAAGTACCGATGAGATCGCAGAATATCTAAAGGAAATCGAGTCTCAACAAACATAGTATAAGTAACCATATCAGACTACTTTTCAACTATATTTTCCTCGGTGATATCATGTCTGGAAAATATGTGATCGCTCGTTTTGAGTATAAGGGGCATAGATTCGAGATCCTAGTAAATCCTGATTTGGCACTTAAGGTTAAGGAAGGAAAACAGGTAAATATTGATGAACTGCTCGTAGGAGATATAGTGTATAAAGATGCTAGAAAAGGCTTGAAGGCTTCACCAGAATCCCTTAGAAGCGTTTTCGGAACTGATGATATTAAGAAGGTAGCGATCGAGATCATCAGAAGGGGAGAAATACATCTTACTGCCGAACAAAGAAGAAAACTGTTAGAACTAAAGAAAAGACAAATAATTAACCTCATAGCAAAGAACGTGATAGATCCTAAGACGAAACTACCCATACCTCCTAAGAGGATCGAATTAGCTATGGAGCAAGCCAGAGTATCTATTGATCCGTTCAAACCTCCCGAAGCACAATTTGAAGAAATAATATCAAAAATATCGAGGATAATCCCAGTAAAAGTTGCAAAAGCTTATATAGCTGTAAAGATCCCACCGCAGTATTCCGGTAAAGCATATAAGGTCCTTTCATCATTGGGCACTATAAAAAGAAGTAATTGGCTTAGTGATGGAAGCCTTCTCATAGAGCTTGAGATCCCTGCAGGTATGCAGGATGAAGTCATAGATAAGTTGAACAAATTAACACATGGATCGGCACAGGTAAAGGTTTTACATGTAAGGTGATCAACGTGTCCAGTAATCTGAAAATACTAGTAGCAGATAGACAAATTGTAAGACCGGGCGATATACTCGCCATTATGGAACAGAAGATCATGAAGCCGATGTATAATCCCGAAAAACACGTTTATATCTATGAAGACAAAATAGTATCGGCTGTTCTAGGACTTGCTTCAATCACAGATAATGATGTATCAGTAATCCCGCTGGAAGGCAGATATTTCCCAAAAGTAGGGGATACTGTTATCGGATTAGTAGTAGGCGTAGGAATAACTAACTGGATTCTTGATATAAGAGCTCCATATAAAGCAGTACTGAACGCCGGCGAAGTCATCGAGAATTTCAGCCCCATAACAACGAATCTGAGAGACTATATTGACGTAGGCGATTACATTGTAGCTAAAATAGCTGTGTTCGACCGAACACGCGATCTCTTGCTGACTGTTAAGGGCAAAGGATTAGGAAAAATAACGGAAGGAATAGTAATAGAGATCGAGCCTAGCAGGGTGCCCAGAGTTATTGGGAAAAAAGGAAGTATGCTAAATCTCTTAACGAGTAAAACGGGATGTAACATACTTGTAGCACAAAACGGTGTCGTATGGATAAGGTGTAAGGACGAGAAGAGCAGCGAGATAGCCGTTAAAGCAATAAGACTAATAGAGTCAAGAGCTCATATGCGAGGTTTAACCGAGCAAGTCAGGATGTTTCTAGATAAAGAACTTGCATAAGAGGAAATGGGTGGGAAATAAATGATTGAGAAACCCGTCCTTATCAGAGACGATGGATTAAGGCACGATGGTAGAAAACCAGAGGATCTCAGACCGATCAAGATGCAGGTCGGGATACTGAAAAACGCTGATGGCTCGGCATATGTGGAATACGGAAAAACAAAAGTCGTTGCCGCTGTATACGGTCCCAGAGAAGTTCATCCAAGACACTTAGCATTACCTGATAGAGCGCTTATTAGATGCAGATACCATATGGCACCGTTCTCAACGAGCGATAGGAAAAGCCCCGCGCCTAGTAGGAGAGAAATAGAGTTGTCAAAAGTTATTAGAGAAGCACTTGAAGCAGTGATCTTCAGCGAACTATATCCTCGTACAAGTATAGACATTTTCATAGAAGTGCTCCAAGCCGATGGGGGAACGAGAACAACTGGATTAACCGCAGCATCACTCGCACTCGCTGATGCAGGCATTCCTATGAGAGATCTAATAGCTGGAGTAGCTGTGGGAAAAGTTGATGGAGTACTAGTGCTTGATATAGACGAAGTAGAGGATGAATACGGTGAGGCGGACATGCCAATAGGATACGCTGCGAGCATTGATGAAATAATGCTATTGCAGCTTAACGGCGTTCTAACCCCTGAGGAATTTAGAAGAGCTATTGAGCTCGCTAAAGAAGGGGCTAGGAGAATATATGATCAAATGAAGAAGACTCTACACGATAAATATCTTAGAATAATCGAGAAATGAGGTGTAAAACATGTCTCTCACACCAACAAAACAACCAATAATTCCGAGAATAAAGAGAGAAACAATAAAGAGCCTGATCAGATCAGGCGAACGAATAGATGGGAGAAAACCCGAAGAATATAGGAAGATACAGGTATGGCTAAACCCCGTTCCTAAAGCCGAGGGAAGCGCCCTCGTCAAACTAGGAGATACAACGGTCATGACAGGCACCAAGCTAGAAATAGGAACACCGTTCAGCGACAGGCCTGATGAGGGAGTACTACAAGTACATGCAGAATTCGTCCCACTGGCATCACCGTCGTTCGAACCAGGACCACCAGACGAAAACGCTATCGAGGCCGCCAGAGTAGTTGACAGGTGTCTCAGAGAGCCCAGAGCAGTAAAACTCGAGGATCTCGTCATAATACCGGGCAAAAAGGTATGGCTCGTATTCAACGATATCTACTTGCTCGACCACGACGGCAACGTAATAGATGCGAGCATGTTATCAACAATGCTAGCACTCAACACGGCTAAAATACCTAAGATCGTAAGCATAGAGGATGATAACGTCATAATAGACAAGACAGTGAAAGAAAGACCTCTACCTATAAACCTTAACGTAGTAACTGTATCAATCGGGATCCTTGAAGGATACATGATCGTTGACCCGACACTAGAAGAAGAAATAGTTCTCGATACAAAAATAGTGATAGGCGTAGATGAGAAAGGAAGAATAGTCGGGATCCAGAAAACAGGTATGGAGGGTATAAAGCCTAGTCAGCTTGACGACATAATAGAGTTAGCTCTGAAGAAGGCTCAAGAACTACATGCGATCCTAAGAGAAGTATTAAATAATCCAAATGCATACACTACTCCACTAGTCTTGCAGTAAGAGGCGC
>JAMOVL010000047.1 GCA_027067785.1 Desulfurococcales archaeon
ATCAATACCGAATTCTTCTATACCACCAGTTTCGAGGAGCTTGTGTCCAGGACTATCTACGGCCTGGTAGCTGACAAGATAAACAGCATTGTTCCTATTGTCCCCGATCTTCTTCAAGTAATAAACGCTTGGACCTCCCTTGAGCATTCCGGCAGATGATATTATAACGGTGGGTCTACGCCAGATCTTCCTCCTATCCTGCCATCCTCTCACAAACTTTACGTGCTCAACGACTTTCTGGAAGAGGCCGGGATCACGTAAGTAGGTTTTGTGACGGAGATAAATGCTCGTTATTTCCCTGCTCATACCATCAATGTAGATCTCGGCACCCGGGACTTCAGCGTGGACGAGACACATTACCTCCTGCGTCCTACCAACACTGAATGCTGGGATCAATACAGTGCCTCCCGAATCAAGTACTTCTTCAATAGCAGCTGCAAGACGGTGCTCGGTCTCATGGCGTGGAGGGTGCTTGGTGCTACCGTAAGTAGACTCAATGATCAACGTATCTATCTTAAGTGGCCAGAGCTCAGCTTTTGATAACGTCCATGTCTGTATAGTATTGATATCACCTGTGTACAGTATCCTATGCCCACTAGGAGTCTCTAGGTATACCATAGAGCTTCCTAATATGTGTCCAGCACTAGTTAATAATACCCTGAATCCTCCAAGCTCATATTGCTGACCATATTCTGCCGTGACAGCCTTAGAGCTCATATTCTCAACTTCTTCGAGATCATAATCGATATAGAAAGCATTGATCTTTAAGAAATCCCTGATAAGGAGACGGCCTATATCTAGGGTTGGTTTAGTCATTACTATAGGCGGATGCCCTGTGATGTATAGGAGTGGAGCGGCACCTATATGGTCAAGATGTGCATGAGTAATAATAACTCCGCTTAGATCTATCGGTCTAACGTGTCCCGGAAACTGCGGTCGATCGTTCTCATCGAAATTAACACCGTAATCCAAAAGCACGTTTTGCCCTTTATCACTTACCAAATAAGCTGCTCTACCGACTTCACCGCCTCCACCAAGGATCTTAATCTTTGTCACGTCTAAACACCATAGTTACAGACTACAGAAAACCCCCTTTATTATTAATATCCATACATTACTCTAATCTAGTCACGAATAGCACTCTTTAAGACTAGCCTGCATACTATTTAGAAATAGAGAAAAACAGGTGTAAGTAATGTTTCCTGGAATGAGCCCTAGAGAATTAAGAAGGGCTTTAAAACGCATGGGAATAGAGCTGCGCGAGCTGGAAAATGTAGAGCGTGTTGAAATAATTCTATCATCGAAAAAAATAGTGATAGAAGCGCCTCAAGTTTTACAAATGTTTGCCAAAGGCACCAATATATTCCAAATAACGGGCGGCACACTACATGAGGAACCGCTCGAAGAAAAGAAAGAAGAGATTGAGATAAGCGATGAAGACATAGAGTTCATAGTATCACAGACAGGCGTATCTAAAGAA
Source organism: Desulfurococcales archaeon (assembly GCA_027067785.1). Taxonomy (GTDB): domain Archaea; phylum Thermoproteota; class Thermoprotei_A; order Sulfolobales; family Desulfurococcaceae; genus JAADCY01. The sequence continues at coordinate 1,481 of JAMOVL010000047.1, forward strand.
GAAGCTAGAAAAGCACTGATTGAGTCCAAAGGCGATATTGCAGAGGCATTGCTTAAACTAAAAGGCTTGGGGTAAAAACTTGCTGAAAATAGACAAGATCAAAGACGTCTACAGACTTATTCCTGATAGAAGGGTTAAAAAAATAGAAGAACCTGCCTATCTACTCGGAGTATTTTATGATGGAGAACTAGGCAAAGCCGTTCTCGAATTTATCAGTACAGACGGAGAAAATCTAATGTATCTACCCGACCCGGCCGGCCATAAACCATATTTTCTAACAGACCTACCGCCCAGCGAGGTAAGCAAGATAAAAGAAATCATCAATCATCCAGGCTTCGATTCAATAGAAACAGTCACTAAGATCAATCCCTTGACTAATGAGGAGATACAGTTAACGAAAATAATAACTAAAGACCCGTTAAGCGTGGCTAAATTAAGGGGAAAAGTACCTAGAGCTTGGGAAGCACATATAAAGTATCATGAAAACTACGTGTTTGATTATCAACTAATACCTGGAATGAGGTACCGTGTCGCCAATAATACTAAGAACCCGTTTCACCTAATCAAGCCAGCAATACCGCAAGAAGTAGTCAATACGGTTAAAAACATATTTAGAGGCGAGGATGAAGAAACCCAAAAACTAGCACTACAATGGCTACCATTATTCGAGGAAAAGCCTCCAAAGGCAAAAAGAGTCGCCGTGGACATCGAGGTATATACTCCGTTCAGAGGTAGGGTACCACACCCTGTTGCAGCAGAGTATCCTGTAACTAGTATTGCTTTTGTCGGTAATGATGGGTACAAACGCGTGCTTCTCCTCGCCCGAGAACATCACTGGGGCGAGATCCCAGACGAATATCCGGTCGACGCAACGATAGAATTCTATGATAGTGAGGAAGCACTGATAATGGAAGCAATAAGAGTGCTCGCCTCATACCCTATCATAGTGACATTTAACGGTGATAACTTCGACTTAAACTACCTATATCATAGAGCCCTAAGGATCGGGATTCCACGAGAACTATTACCCTTTAGATTTCATGAGGACATGATAAAGATAGAGTCCTCGATACATATAGATCTATACAAGTTCTTCAAAAACAGATCAATTAAATCCTATGCATTCGGAGGAAAATATCAAGAGGAAAACCTAGATACCATAGCATCAGCATTACTTGGAATATCCAAGCTTGAAGTCGAGGGAAATATAGGAGAACTACCGTATGGAAGACTAATAGCGTATAACTATAGGGACTCACTGATAACACTACAACTGACAATGTTTAATAAAGAACTAGTCTGGAGGCTCATGATCCTACTAGCCCGTATAGCTAAGACAAGCATAGAAGACATATGTCGTAAAAGCATATCTAAATGGATACAGAACCAGTTCTACTGGGAGCATAGAAGATTAGGCTATCTAATACCAGAGCCTGAAGACATAAAACGGCACAGCAAGTCAAGCACTACGCAGGCGACCATTGAAGGGAAGAAATACGCCGGAGCACTCGTTATTGAGCCTCCAAAAGGAGTATTCTTCAACATCACCGTTCTCGACGTTGCATCACTATATCCAAGCATCATAAAAAGGTATAATCTTAGCTACGAGACCGTAGACTATGATAAATGCCCTGAAAACCAGAGAATACCTGTAATAGATGAAACAGGTAAGAAAATACATTTTGTCTGCATAAGCCGTCCCGGCCTTACAGCCCAGATAACAGGTTTACTGAGAGATTTCCGTGTAGGATTGTATAAGAAAAGAGCAAAAAACAAAGACATACCCGAAGATCAAAGGACTTGGTATGACGTTGTCCAGCGAGCTATGAAAGTATTCATAAATGCTAGTTATGGAGTATTTGGTGCTTCTACATTCCCGCTATACTCCCCATCAATGGCGGAAAGTGTTACTGCGCTTGGCAGGAGATCACTATATGCTATCCTGAGAAAAGCAGCTGAAATAGGCGTTAAGGTATTATATGGTGATACCGACTCCATATTCCTATGGGATCCTACCCCCGAACAATTATCGAAGCTCCAAGAATGGGTTTCTAGAAATCTGGGTCTAGAGATAGATATAGATAAAGTATTCAAGTATGCGCTCTTCTCAGGACTAAAGAAAAACTATATCGGTAGATATGTCGAGGGAGGCATAGAGATTAAGGGAATGGTTGCCAAGAAACGTAATACTCCTGAATTCCTTAAGAAACTATTCACAGAACTAACCGAAAGATTAAAACAAGCAGAAAATCCGGAGGATTTCGTTGACCTAAAAGAATGGCTTGAAAACCAGGTTAAAACCCTATACAGGAAACTTCGAAAGAAAGAAGTTATGTTGAACGAGCTAGCATTTAAGGTGGGTCTTACAAAACCTGTTGAAAACTATACCAAGAATAAACCACCACATGTCAAGGCAGCTCTGCAGCTTAAACGTCACGGAGTAAATGTTGCACCAGGCGATCTAATAATATTTGTCAAGGTAAAGTCGAGAGACGGATATAAAGCAGTCCAGCTTACCCGATTATATGAGATCGATCCTGACAAGTACATTGAGATAATCAACGGCGCATTAAGCCAGCTGCTTGGAGCTTTAGGTGTAAGCTGGGAAGACATCATAGGTGTTGCGAAGCTAAGTCCATTATCGTTTTTCAAATGAGGGCCCTATTTGCGGGAACATAAGAACTTATATTGCCCTTCTCTGATTAACCATTATCAGCACTAAAAAATACATGAGGAGAGATATAATGCCTAAGAAGAGGGAGAGCCGAGGAAGACATAAGGGATCTAAAGGAAGGGTCGAATACATACAGTGCGATAATTGTGGGAGACTCGTACCTAAAGATAAAGCAATATGTGTCACTAGATGGTATAGCCCGGTAAATCCCCAGCTGGCAAGAGAGCTTGAGAAGAAAGGAGCCATCATAATGAGATATCCTGTGACCAAATGCTACTGTGTATCATGTGCTGTCCATCTAGGAATAGTAAAGGTTAGACCAGAGCATGAAAGAAAGCCAAGACCACAACCAATATAATCTCGCTTTTATTGAGACCAAACCTGGCTTCAATCGTTTCGATATAATACATAGAATAACATATTCATTTAGACAAACCCGCGTATTAGATACGTTGTACATACTATTCCCGAAGAAATACTCCTTATGTCTAATCACCTGCAAAAACAATTCTTCAAAATGTGTTGAAGATAAAGTATCAATGGATGATTTTCTCCAACGTGTATTCGAAAAAACTTATATTGTTAACTTAGACGAGAAGGTCCCATTCTTCATACGTAATATATATGCTTTAAAGAGTTCACGTCAAATACGTTCACGTCGAATATTGTTTGTATCAGGAATACATAGTGACATACCCTACACACTCCTGAGAAAAATAAAAAGTGTATCATCAGGGTTCGTAAATTTAAGTCTAGGCACAATACCTTATCTTGCCTCAAGTATTCCGGTGATACTAGATTTAATATTATCATCGAATCTAGCGGAAATAATATAATGTAGCTACTTTCTCAAAATCTACCTAAGAAAAACAATGGGGTAAGGTGTAAGAATGCCTAGAATAAAGAAACTGGTACTGGTTACAGCAACTCATCATCCATACCACAGCTTATGGACTAAGATCGCTGAGGAGGCAGCTAGAAGGCTTGGCACCCAAGTTGAAGTCAAATACGAGGACTACGTATACCTAATCGAGCATGGCGATACGGACGAGTATGGAATGGCTTGGGTTCCCCAACTACTAGCAGAGTTCGATGATGGTAGCATTCGTGTGTTATTATCACAGCTTCCATTAAATGAAGCCTTACAGCCAGATTACGAGAAAGCATTAGAAACTATTGTAAAAAGAGCTAAGGAATACGAGGGATCAGCCTAGACAAGCGATATGAAGAACAGTGTTTTTATTATTCGCAAACAACTTTTCTTGCATAAATAATGTATCCTGTATGTCCGATCATCAGTGTTTGTGGACGTGTTGCACCTTTAGAAACATCGTATTCACGCAGCAATAGCTCGTATGCATGTATCGAGATAAAACCTCCATGTTCCCTTAGAGCCAAAACTGTTTTTTCAACCTGGTTAACTGTAGGAACATATATTATTGCTGGAAAACCCGGCTTCAAAACCCTATATATCGTATCTATGGCATCCCATGGATCCGGTATGTCTAGGAATACAGCATCAATGCCAGGCAAGTCTATCTGAAGCCTTCTTATATCTGCAACCCGTAGTTCTACACGGTCCTCATATCCGAGAACGTCTAATGCTTCTTTCAAAATCCTGATTCTTCTCTTGTTTACATCGAATCCGTAGACTCTGCCTTGGGGACCGACAAAGCTGGCCAGGCTCAACGTTAGAAAACCGGTCCCTACACCAGCCTCAACCACATGTGAGCCCGGCGTTATTCCTGACAAATATATCATGAACGAGAGATCCTTCGGATAAATTACTTGTGTTGTCCTTTTTAGAAGCTTTAATTTATCGAGCAGTATTGGTGGTAGAATATAGGCTTTAACCCCCCTACTAGTCCTTACAAATTCCCCATAGCTTTTCCCAACAATATGATCATGCTTGATAAAACCTTTATCAGTGCCAAGAATGCCTCCCTTAACTAAGCGTATCACGAAATTTCTCTTCTCATCAATATATACGGACACTACGTCTCCATAAGTGATTATATCAGTCCTGGTGTCAGTCATCATCCTTTCCTCAGTAATACCAACCCTCTTCATCCACGATTATACTAGATGTATATAACCGGTTTTAAAACTAAGGAAAAACTGGTGGTAGAGATGATTAAAGAAAAAAAGATTTACCTAATGAGTATCAGGCCTAAATATGCCTACAGGATATTTGCTGGTATCAAAAAATTCGAGTTACGTAAATGGTTTGGTCTCAAGCCGGAGCCGGGCTCAACGATCGTGGTATACGCTAGTGGAAGCGTAAGGGCGATTATCGGCGAATTTACAGTTGGCAAAGTAATATTTGGAGACTCAACCGCTGTGTGGCGAAAACTCAGTGAAATATCGGGAACAGGGCTTGGTAGGGATGATTACAGCTATATCTCAGGCTCGCGAGCTGCAATGGCTCTAGAAGTACTTAACCCCAGACTTTATGATCATCCTATTACGCTAAATGAACTACGCAGAATTTTTCCAGGTTTTATGCCGCCCCTTAGCTTTAGGGTTTTAGAACTAGATGAGCCACTCTATAGATTATTATTAGAAAAGGCTAGAAAATCGATCAAATCAACTACTTCTTAAAATACTTATTGAACTCTCAGTTCCGCCTCCTGGATCCACAGCTCCTTCTTAAGGAGATCACGTACTGCAACCCTTATTACTTCGCTCCTACTACTATATCTGCCTATTTTTACGAGTTCATCGAGACCTTCAACATATATTTCAGGCATTTTAACAGTGATTAACCTCATTCTTGCAATGCTTCCAGCCATACCTATTCACCGTTAAAAGAATGCCAGCATAAAAATTTAAAAACCCCAAAACTAATGAGCTTGGAGAAGCTCTATTACTTTTGATCTCAATTCATTCAAGTTGATAATAGAATAAGGAACGAACCTGCCTTTCATACTTTTATCAAGCGGTTCCGAGACTATCATTGCCTCACTAATAATTCCCATGAACTCCTTGGGAGGGAGAATTGCAACTGCCCGAACCTCGCCAGACTTAATATTTTTAATATTTGTAATTATGATAAAACCAAACTTCTCCGTTCCCGCCTTCAGTACTTTAAGATTGCTAGCCGAGGGATGCTTCTGCACCGACAGTATCTCCACACCTAAGACATCAACAGCATATTCTGGGAGATTATTATCACCATGTTTTAGCCTACGTCTAAAACCAAGGATCATCCATAGACAATACTTGATCTCGGCTACTATTAGTTTTTGTTTCACTGTAAGCCTCACTCTTGTCTTCATAGCATCAAAGTTCTCGAATATTTCTCTATGTAATTGTTTTCCAAGCCTTTCCAACTCAATAACATCTGAAGAGTTTAGGAGAATATTCGCTGGAAGGAATGAGTACTTTATTCGATACACAGTATTCTTCACATCTTTAACTAGACTTTCTAGTCTACCCTTATTGATCGGAAATGGAAGGCCCCAGTTTTTTATCCTCATAGCTAATCTATCAACTGCGTCTTCCAATAACATTATTCTATAGTCATTCTTCGTATCCATGGCTTATCACCATGATATCAAGTATTAAACTCCATATTTTCTTCAAGACCGTGTACCAATCATATAGTATTTGTTTAAAGCGCTCTCTAGAGATAATGATATCAAATAATGAGAATCCTAGAACAATGTAGACGTAGGGCACAAGCTGTACTGCATAAAAACTATACTGTGTTTTACCTCCTAAGACATAGTCTAGTATATACCCCGAAAGAATTCCCAGCAGAAATAACGTACCTATAGCGAAACCACGGTGTCTTCTATAGGCAGGCAGTAGGATCGCGATCATTACGAGGGACAAAGCCCACGCAGGCCATAGTGTCTCAGCTAATAAGGCTCTATTATTAGTGAAATAATAAAGAACAAACGAGTTAACTCCTAAGAACCAATCTATAGGTGTAGATGATACAGGACAGTTCGGTCCAATACACTTTATCGATAAATGCCATGAGATCGCTCCCGTTATTGATTGCTGGAACCACGATGAAAAACCAATGTACATGATTAGCGGTAAGGATACTATTACTTGAAATGATATAAACAGAATTATGCTTATGAGTAGAACTTCTATGGCGGAATAAATAAGTGTAGAAAACCTCTTATCATGTTTAACGGCTTCCCTAACATATAATATGGCTATAGGGATCATAACAAACAACACGCTAAACTTGACAATGGAGCCTAGAACACCAGTTATAACAGCAGCCTTGTACCGTCTTGAGGACGCAAAATAAACAGCGATTATCGTAGCTAGAGCTACAAATACATCAAGCATTGCTATACTCGCCATTGCCCGGAGAATAGGATCAAGCAGTAAAGCCGCGGATACGCCTAAAGAAAGCCATTTATTTCTAGTAAGATTATTCATTACGAGATATGTGAATAAAATAACAAATAACCCTGCAACAATGCTTGGAATTCTCCAAAAGAGAGGATAATCACCGAAAACAACCATTGATAAGGCAATCAAGTATTTGACGAGGGGCGGGTGTTCGAAATTCATATAATTATTAATATTTGCAGCATCCGGTATACGCCATCCATAAACTATATCCGTTACTTTAACTCCATGCTTCTTCAAATACGAGACATATCTTTCTATATCGGTTAGCTTTGGTGCTTTGACATAAAATGCATTAATCTTGCTATAATCAGTATCAATTATTCTTATACCATATAGTTTAGCCCCATCATATATAGCCGTTATATTTGCAGGTGAAACATATATTATAGACGCCCCCGGCTCTCCCTGGAATTTAGGCAAGACATGGAATACTTTTTCAAGGATATTTCTGGCACTTGAAACATACCAAACTTCATCAGATACATATCCTTTACCACCTCTACTGATCTCCTCTACTGTTAGTTTATGATCCAACGAATAGAAATTGTAAGCTGCTACAGCAAGAACCAAAATAAGTAATATTGCGATGGCAATGTTCTCTTTCTTATCTCCATGGATGTCATTGTTTTTCATGACGATCTACCGTTTGAAATACAATGTGTCTGTAAAATATTAATCATAGCCATATAAAATAAAATTAAAGAAGATAGAGCGAGTGCCTGGTGGTAATATAGTTGAAAACAATGTATAAGATAATAGTTTTATCACTTATTATCTGGGGTATAGGCTTTGTAATACATATGCCCGTATCATTGCAGAAATACTTGTTTCAAACAATATTGTTTAAACCTATCTACACAGATTCTATTGCCTATCTTAAATCATCTATTGTAGCATTTAAGAATGGATCAGAATACCTGATATCATACCCCTATATCGGTTATAGTTTTCCTTATCCCCCAGTCATAGGCTTCGTATGGCTTGTGTTGACAAGATTAACCTATTTATTCCTTAGTTTAGCTGATTTGCAATTAACACTGAACAATATATGTAATATATTCTATGTGTTATATTCACTATTAGGCCTATTCCTGCTAGTAGTATATTTTCACTTTCTAAACAAATTATCGGATCTAAAGATAGTGTTGTTCATGCTACCATCACTACTATTATACACAATATATGGCTGGTCAATACTATTACTAACATTACTGATATTACTCATTTACTATATAGAGAAAGAACATGATTTTCTAGCCGGAGCAATGCTTGGATTTATGATAGCGGTAAACCCTTATGCAGCCATACTTCTTCCGCTGATCATTTATAGTCTTTACTATTCAAACAAGATTAGACTCAAAAATATCGTGATCAGCGCCGCTATTCCTCTCATATCTTACGCACTATTATTTCTTAGCAGTGATTCCGCTACTGTGTTCTGGAACAAATATTTTCCTTCGTCCTGTATGAACTGCTCCTTCCTTGTTCTTACATCGAAGATAAGTACTGACTATATACTTCCTCTGTCATACATTGTAGTGATGGCTATCACATTTCTAGTTCTCGGCCTTGACACTAGGTCCGCGACTGGTTTTAGCGAGATAAACGCTAAGATTTTGCTCGTGATTGTTGCCTCTATATTGTTCAGCGTATCATACCTTCCCCAGTACGGATTGATCGTTGCTCTCGGACTTTTATTACTGGCGGAAGAGCTAAGAGTAAAATTGTTCATCTTATTATCAGATGTTTTAAATGCACTAATCATTATCTTATGGTTTCACGATCTTTATCTAAGAAAAGCATTGTCATTCCTAAACCTAGGATTAACGTTTAACCCGTGGAGTCTTAACTCACCTGTACAATGGGTGGTTCAAGCCCGAAACATTATACAGATAATAGTGTTTTTAGTAGTTGCATCTGGAATACTATGTCTGAAACCCGAAGAAAAGTTATAAGCCAATTAGTAAGGAAAAGGTAAGATAGAGGAGCCGGGGTCGCCTAGCCTGGTAGGGCGCCGGCCTGCTAAGCCCTCGGCACGGTTTGTGGATAGCCGGTGGGGGGTTCCCCGCGCGGGTTCAAATCCCGCCCCCGGCGCTCTCCTCTTATTTCCTCATGAGAGTCAATGAAACAAGCTAATGGCTAGTTCAGCATAGATTCTCCGTGCTATGTAGAGTTCCTTGATCGGTACGTATTCGTTGGGCTTGTGTGCGAGCTCTTCGTTTCCCGGCCCTATACCAATGGTTGGTATATTCTTTGTTCCGGCAGAGTAAACGCCGTCTGTACTGAACCTCCAGTATCCAAGCTTTGCTTCCTCATAGTATTTCCTAGTAAGACCAAGGGCTTCTATGCACAGATTCCCATCGTATATCCATGCTGGGAAATAATGTTCTATCCGTATTGTTTTCCCTGTCCACATCCTTGCGTTTTCTACTAAATAATGTACGCTAGTTACTCCGTCTATATCTTTTACATGGCTCTTTATCTTCATGATTATCTCGTCTTTCTTTTCAGATGGTATCATACGGTAATCAATTATTATTTCACAACGATCAGGGATCATTGGTGATGATTGAGGCTCGCATCTAATTATTGTTGGTGATAAAGTAGATCTTCCGAGTTCTGGATGAACTGGAAGATTTACTTCTCTAAGCCTTACTATCGTATAAGCTAGAGAGACTATCGGATTAAGCGCTAGTTCAGGCATAGATGCGTGGGCCGATATTCCTTTGATATCTATTTTTATGACCGCTCTTCCTCTATGCCCTCTATAAACATTTAATTTCGTAGCTTCACCCAGTATCACTAGATCTGGATTTATCTTCAGTGTTTCCTCTATTGCCTTAGAAAAACAAACACCCTCAGCTATTTCTTCGTAGGGGACAAATACGAAGTAAATATCTGCTACAGGATTATTAATCAGAGGAATACTGCTTATCATCGATGCAATCGCGCCTTTCATATCGGCTGTTCCACGCCCATATATTTTGTTATCAACTATAACTGGTTCGAATGGGGGATACTTCCATTGTTCGAGATCGCCCGGAGGAACAACATCCATATGACCTTCAAACACTATCTTTGCACGGCTTTCACCACGAATAGTTCCTATGACGTTTCCATATTCATCTACGAATGCTTTATCAACACCGTTCTCTCCCAGTAGATCCCTAATCGTATATGCTATTTCTCCTTCATTACCAGAATAGCTTTTGATACTGACTAGTGACTTAAGTATTTCAACAGGATCGCTTGTCATACATGACACCATGTTAACGATTTGGTATAGCCCGCGGGCCGTGGCCCCGCTGTGCCCGCACACCGCCCTCCCGCCAGAGCCCTTCCACGTCCGCGCTCAGCCCCGGTGACCCGTGAACGCTGACGGCCAGGGTTAGGTTGCTCCCTTCCGGGCCTGGCCAGGTTCCCCTGGCTAAGGCGGTTGACCCCCTCCCTCCAGAGGGGGCTCCGCCACCGTCAGCCCCACGGGGCGGGGTTCATCGCTGGACGGGGGGTTGACGGGCACGGTGTGCGGGCACAGGGTTGGTCTGGCCCCCTTAGTGGGGGCCCTACCCACGGCCCGCGGGCACTTTAGAGTTATTAGTTGTAGGATTTTATAAAGGATTTTTAGGGAGCAAGCGCTATGATCAGTATGAGTAATGTAATTATATTTATCGTGTGCGAAACCACCTTATTCTTTATTATATCATAAACAATTCTTCCTCCATCGGTAATGAATAAGGGGGCTATATTAATTATTCCTAAACTCATATTGACCAAATAGATCCACTGCGATAAACCTACTATGAATTCAGCCATATCTATTCCAACAAGCCTTATCAACCACAGGCTTGGCGAGGCCTGTAGATAAACTCCTAGTAGATGCGTCGATGATGGTTTAACAAATGTTATATTTACGATACTATTATTCTGCGGGATGAAAACTGTGAGTACAAGTGTTACGGTCTTGTTTAGGCTTAAATAGGAGTGCAGTGTTTGTAGCGTTGCCTGTGTCCCATTGATCTTCAGGATTATATAGCCTGGTTTTAAACCGATATGATCAGCCAGACTATTGTTGACAACATCAGTTATAACGTATCCGTAGGGTGAAACAAGTGGTATTAGTAAAACCATAAAAACTAGTGCTAATGCTATATTGCTTGCAGGACCTGCTGATAATGTAAGAATACGTGCTTTCCTAGATGCTTTTGGAAAACTCTCCTCATCTATCTCGGTAAAAGCTATTGGAATAAAGAATATCAGTGCAAACCCTAGTCCTTTAACAGGTATACCATGGCTTCTAGCGACATAGGCATGCGCGAATTCATGGATTGCAGCAGCAATTACAACCGCTATTGAGAAATATAGGAGGAAGACCCCTGTGATGTTTATTCCCGGGATCAATAGTCTTACTGCTACACCAGTCTTCATAATTCCGAATTTTGATATAAGTGACATTATCATGGCGGAGTAAAACATGTATATACCTATCAGAGCAAGAGGGATTGATAAATACGATATCTTACCTATAATAGGTGAAGGCTTAACTTCATAGGGTTTCTTATAAACAAGGACAACACCATAATATAGTTTTATTCCTTTTGAGCTAAACCATTCTTTCTTGGATAGATAGATAATATTCACTAAAATCCAGAAGCTTGCAAGTGCTAGTACAAAATTATAGATATTGCTGACATCCATACCGCGCACCCATGATATTACATTACTAATTAAACATACTAAGCATATAGCACGTTAATTAATAGATGGGGGAAGAATTGCCTCGGACAAAGATAAAACGAACGCCGGAATATGTTGATGTAGTATATGATGAAAACCACTGGAAAACCCTGACGAAGTTACGGAAAATAGCGATCAAAATACTTAGGGGGCTTACCAAACAAGGGATTAATGCAATAGTGCATGGAAGCATTGCCCGGGGAGATGTGCATAGTAAGAGTGATATCGATGTATTCATACCCTACACTATTCCAAGCTATAAGGTCGAACTAGCAATTGATAGTATGGGGTTACAAGCTGTAAACAGATATATAGTTGTAGCAACACCCTCGAGCACGCCTAAGGCATATATCTCCTTGGACCCTGACGATAAAATAATCATTAGTTTTCCACTAGCTAAGCTAAGCCCGAGGGAATATGAGTTCTACATATTCGGAGGACTTCTCGATCTCAGAGGCTTAGAAATGAACAAGAGAGTTCCAGGAGTAGATAAACGCCTAGTATTCATCGAGCCAACCGAAAAAGGCCATAGGGAATCACCCGTTATAGGCAGCGAAAATATTGTTGCCAAAAAGCTCGGGATCAGCGTTGAAACAGTTCTTGAGAGAGTCTATGTACTCAGTAGACGGGATAAACATGGACGTACGGGTGTTTTTGTGAAGTACTATCTAGGTAAGGATGAAAGTTTCGAAGAAGCACTCGATAGGATAGCTAAACAGTATCCACATGTTCGTAGGAGACTCTACGAGGATGGATTCATATAGCTTACTCGATCGGGAACCTCAATATGCCTACAATTCCCCCGAGGCCCTCGATCTCATAGTACACGGGCGATTCCTTAGGAACAACGATTATCTCGGCTCTTCTCTTATAAGCATCCTCCAGTATTTTATCAACACGCTTTCTAACATCCTCATCATATGTCCTCAACAAATCCTCGGAAACAATTATTTTATCGACAGCGTTAAGACCCACTGCTCGTTCAACATCATTAATACCATATACAACCATTTTATCATTAGTCATAAGAAGCCTTCTAAACTCAGCTAGTGCTTCCTGAGCTCTCATTAGACCCGCTTCTTTCAGAGCCTCCTTAACACTATCCCTATGCATTAATTCTCTAATACCGGGCGCGCCACCCATAGATACGTTATCTATTACAACAGATACGTTGGGGATATAGTTCTTTAAGATTCTTGCCAAATTCTGTCTGAGCATGCTGGGACTACCTATTACAACATACTTTGTACGATATCTGGATACGTAATCCGCTATTATCTTGCCAATTTTATCTAGAAACTTGTTAAGCATTTTATCGAAATCAGCTACATCGCCCTTACCGGGAAGTCTTAATGCTTCCTCATACAGTATTTTAACGCCTTGCTCCGACAGTAAAGCGATTGCTACATCGTCATAATCGATAGCCACCAAAAGTATCCTAGGCCTTCTCTTGACAGCATCTTCGATCCGCTTCAGAATATGCATGGGCCACCGTTCCTTAATGATTACAATTGGTTTTCCAGGTTCAACGTTTATTGTATGATAATGGCCCTTGACCCCGAAGCGCTCTGGTCCCTCGACAACAATTCCACGTACTCGTAATCTATCGGTAAAAGGCTGGAATTCGGGAGCCTTAACTCTTATAGTTAAAACCATCGGTATACGTCTGCTACTACCGCCTTCTACCTTGATATCGCGTGTAGTCTGTGCTGTGACAAGATCGCCGGGGGCTATAATATTATATAATATCCACATATCATCCTGATCTTCGGGCACAAGCTTAACAAAGCCTTTTCTCAAGTCTTTTTCCAGTATTTTCAACGCTAATCACTCGTGGAAACTAATAGTTATCTAACACTATTTATATAGATGAAATATGGGTGTTTACATGATTATAGAGTTCTACTTCCTCGATAATACGTATGAGGTTGTTGGTGCAGAGCCCCATATAATTATATGGGGCATAACGCGTGACGGTAAAAGAATACTATTAAGAGACAAGCGTTTCAGACCATATTTTTACGCTATCATTGATAAAGACGAGGATATACAGCGTATAATCCGTGAGGTTAAATCATTATCTGACCCGCGATCACCGATCATCGACATAGCTCCTGTTGAGAAAAAGTATTTTGGAAAACCTGTAAGAGCATTAAAAATCACAACGATGATCCCGGAGACCGTCAGAAAATACAGGGAAAAGGTTAGGAAAATACAGGGTGTTAAAGAAGTCGTCGAAGCCGATATACGGTTCAGTATGCGGTATATCATAGACCATGATATCAGGCCTTGTGGTTGGCACAAAGCAGAAGTCGTTAAGGTTCCGAAAAAACCAGGATACCGTGTGGACGAAGAATACGAGATAACAGGGAAAATAGAACCTCTTAATGATTCAACACCGCCCGGGGACATGAGGTACCTGGCGTTCGATATCGAGGTATACACTAAAAGCGGAACACCACGGCCGGAAAAAGATCCCGTTATAATAATAGGGGTAAAAGACACTGATAATGGGTTCAAACAATTTTTAGCGAATGATAAAGACGATCGAGACGCTATAAAGAACTTCATAGACTACATAAGATCATATGATCCCGACATAATTGTTGGATATAACAACAATGGTTTTGACTGGCCGTATCTTATTGAGAGAAGCAAAAAGATAGGTTTACGGCTAGATGTGTCAAGACGTGTTGGTGCAACGCCGAGAACAAGCACGTATGGACATATCTCGGTGCCGGGACGTCTAAACGTAGATCTATATGATTACGCCGAGGAAATTCCTGAAGTGAAGATAAAATCCCTGGAAAACGTCGCTGACTACTTAGGTGTTATGAGAAAAAGCGAGAGAATAATTATAGATTATCTCGATATGCCGAAGTACTGGGACGACCCCAAGCTAAGGCCGCTTCTTCTTAGATATAACAGGGAGGATGTAGAGGCGACATTCGGCTTAATGGAGAAATTCGTGCCGTTCGGCATGCAACTCTCAAACTTGACAGGCCTTCCACTAGATCAGGTTGGAACCGCTAGCGTAGGATTTAGGCTGGAATGGTATTTGATGAGAGAAGCTTATAGGTATAATGAACTAGTACCCAATAGGATCGAACGACCTTATGAATCTTACCGTGGCGCAGTAGTACTAAAGCCTGTTAAAGGGATACATGAAAATATAGCTGTGCTGGACTTCTCAAGCATGTATCCAAGTATAATGATCAAGTATAATGTGGGTCCCGACACGATCGTAAAGGATGAAAAATGCGATCCCGAGAAACACTACATTGCGCCAGAAGTAGGTCATTGTTTTAGAAAAGAGCCAGAAGGATTCTTTAAGAAAGTCCTTACAACTCTTCTGAGCCTTAGGAAATCCATTAAGGAAGAAATGAAGAAATACCCTCCAGATAGCTATGAGTATAGAATCCTTAATGAAAGACAAAAAGCAGTTAAAGTACTCGCCAATGCGACGTACGGCTACATGGGCTGGGTTGGCGCAAGATGGTATTGTAAAGAATGCGCTGAGGCCGTCACTGCATGGGGTCGTCAGACGATACGTCATGCAATAAAGATAGCTGAATCATTAGGGCTTAAAGTAATATATGGGGACACCGACTCCTTATTTGTCACGTATGACAAGGAGAAAGTCGAAGAACTCATCAAGAGGATCAAGGAGGAACTAGGTCTAGATATTAAGATCGATAAAGTATATAAACGCATCTTCTTCACAGAAGCTAAGAAAAGATACGCTGGACTCCTGACTGACGGTAGAATAGATATTGTCGGGTTTGAAGCGGTACGCGGTGACTGGGCGGAAATAGCGAAGGAAGTGCAAGAGAAAATCACCGAGATACTATTGAAAGAGGGAAGCACAGATAAAGCCATAGAATATGTGAGAAAAGTGATTGCGGAGCTAAAACAAGGCAAAGTACCCGTTAACAAACTCATTATCTGGAAAACACTGTCGAAGAGACTCGATGAATACTCTGTAGACGCTCCCCATGTCGTGGCTGCTAAGAAGCTCCTACGGATGGGGATCAAGTTATCGGTTGGTGATAAGGTAGGATACATCATTGTTAAAGGCGGCGGAAAAATATCGAGTCGTGCCGAGCCTTACATACTGGTAAAGGACCCCAAGCTTGTTGATACGAATTACTACATCGACCACCAAATAATCCCTGCAGCCATGAGGATTCTAGGGTATTTTGGAGTATCAGAGACACAATTGAAGATGGCTGCTCGGACGGCAGGGCAAAAAAGCCTTTTCGAATTCTTTAGCGGTAAAAAATAGTTGCTTATAGCAAGTCATTAAAAGTAAGTATTATGATGTCTTGGGGTTTTTCACTAATCTTACCTATCTTAGCGCCTATCAACAGCTTGACCTTCTTAGCACCAGCCTTTTCTACAAGTCTCTGTGTAACTATACCATCGAACACGATAGCATAGACTGTTCCTTCATCCATTTCATCGAGAACGTTAACTAGCTCCCGTACCGGTATTCTCTTAATGGGCTTCCAATCCTTTGTGTAAAGGATCGCCTCAAGTGTTCCGAGAAGCGACTTTATATCGCTCTTGATCTGTTTTGGTATGGAGATGACTTCTTCTACGTGTTTTACCTCCGTCTTTGCTTTCTCTTTTTCCACTTTCTTCTCTTCTTTCTCTTTAGGCTTCTCCTCTACCACGGCAGTTTTGACAACCTGTTTTTTGGCTTGCGGAACAGAAGGCGCTTGTCTACTTAAGCGCTCCTGAACCTGTAGGAGGTATTGTGCCTCCTTGCTCCCTGTAGCTATTAGTTCTTCTAAGAACTTCCTTGTAGGTATAGCTTTGGATAATGCTTCCTTTATCTCCCTACCTGTTAGTTCTTCAACTTCTTTCCCCGGCGGGGCTCTTGCTATCTTGTCGACTTTTATGCTTCGCAGTATTTCTTTAAGTATGAGGTCACCCCCGTGATCACCATCTAGGAACGCTATTATCTTCTTACGCTTTGCTAGATTGGCGATTGTTTCAGGTACTTTCCTAGCCCCGCCCAGTGCGATAGTGTTAGTGATACCGTATCTAAGAAGATTGATTACATCCGCACGTCCTTCTACAAGTATTACGGTATCGCTTCTATCAACATCCGGTCCTGCGGGCAGGTTTTCGGGCCCATACTTTATAGGTTCAGGCGTCTTCATTGCCTGCTGTATTTCGAGCAGTATCTCCTTTAGATCCGGGGACTTTGTCCTCGACCATGTTCTCAGGATTTCCTTTGCTCTCTCAACAATGCGTTTGATCTTTTCCATACGTACATCAATAATATCGACAACCTGTATTTTCGCGGTGTACGGTCCTACTCTCTCCACGCTCTCTATCATTGCAGCAATTAAGGCAGTCTCTATTCTGTCTAAATTACTTGGTATTATGATCTCACCGACTGTTTTGCCATTATATGTTCTAGTATTTACTTGGATCCGGCCAATTCTTCCCTTATCTTGCAGGGCTCTCAGGTCGAACTGCTCGCCTAGTAAGCCTTCTGTCTGGCCAAAAATCGCCCCTATAATGTCGTGTTTTTCAACAACCCCGTTAACTTCTACCTTTGCCTTTATCAGGTATTTTGTCACTATCACCACCTTCCATGTTTTGGACTAATAATGTGGATGAGCGTGATTCGCCCAAGTCATTCTGCTGTGTAAATAGCTATATTTAGAGTTCAGATTATACATTTACGGTATTAAATCATTTTACAGTATTGCGATAAGAATAAGGCTTGTTTAAAGCCCTTAGTGGAAACACCTGCATTAATGTTATGAATATTCCTATGGCCCTTTGGGGCTGTCCCCCACTACTAACACCCGCGTTCATCGGGGCCTTTACGGCTCTGCTCACGCGGGCTCTTAAATAGTGGGAGCGGGGCTGTATCCCCGGGCCTGTATGTGTCATTTAAAAAAGCAGGCCAATAAATATTCGATTACACAGGCTACTATATTGTTATGGATATGTGAATACCTCGCCGGGTTTTAATATAACCACCTTCGTTGTAGTGGTATTTTCCACGAGTTCTTTGAATTTCTCGGGATCGGCCTTTATCGGTGGGAACGTGTTGTAGTGCATTGGTATCGCTATTCTGGGTCTTAACATATGAACTGCTTTTACAGCTTCCTTAACACCCATAGTGTAGTGCCCTCCTATCGGAAGCATCGCTATGTCCGGAGAGTATAGCTCACCTATCAGCTCCATCTCGGCGAAAAGCCCTGTATCGCCCGCATGATATAGGCTTACATCCTTTCCTTTGATCACGAATCCCACAGGTACACCGCGCTGGCTACTATGAAGTGCCGGTGTCATGATTACCTCGAGATCGGGGATCTTGAGTTTTCCTCCGATGTTACCATCAACCGCTTCGACTCCCTGCTCGTTAGCGTAGAGAGCTATCTCGAATATTCCGACTAGTTTAGCCCCTGTTGCCTTGGCTATTTCAATAGCGTTACCTATATGGTCCCCATGATCATGTGTGACGAAGATATAGTCGATATGTTTCTTCTTATAATCATCGACCTTCACGGGGCTGAGTGGGTTCTCGAGCCATGGATCAATTAATATTGTTTTCTCCTTACCATCAAGGCCGGTCAATACTACCTCGAAAGCTGAGTGACCGAGATACTTCACTATGGCCATGTTTATCACCTCTTAGAACAAGTGTCCTATTTCTGATTATTCTCTAATACCTGGTGACTGAAATAAATCTTTAAACAAGAAACAAAATATTCAACCATAATTTCCCCTATTATTTTGGTGAAGGAGAATGGGCAGATTAAGTGATGAAGCAATAGATAAGTTGGTCAAAGCAGGGAAAATAGCTAAGACTGTTCGTGAAGAAGCCGCCAGGATTGTTAAGCCTGGAATGAAACTCTATGATCTTGCAGAACACGTTGAGAGAAGAATAAGGGAATTAGGAGGAGAACCAGCCTTTCCTACTAATCTCAGCATAAATGAGGTTGCAGCTCATTATACTCCTTTGATTAATGATGAACTAACAGTCCCTGATAACGCGGTTATAAAGATAGATATAGGTGTACATGTAGACGGCTACATAGCTGATACAGCCACTACAGTCTCCTTCAACCCCATATATGAGTCATTATTGGAAGCAACACGTAAAGCACTGGAATCAGCGCTCGCAATACTTAAGCCAGGTATTAGAGCTAAAGACATAGGTTACGTTATAGAGTCAACTATAGAGAAATACGGTTACAAACCGATCAGGAACTTAACGGGGCACAGTATTGATCGCTACATTATTCATAGCGGTAAAAGCATACCTAATTTCAACGATATATTTAGTAGATGGAAACTAGAAGACGGAGTATACGCTATCGAGCCTTTCGCAACAAACGGCGTAGGACTGGTAAAAGAGGGAGACATAGCTACAATATACTCGATAAGGAAGAAACGTGGACGCCTCACTATTTACGAGAAAAAACTTTTCGATAGAATATGGAATGAAAGACGTACACTCCCGTTCTGCGAAAGATGGTACAAGGACATGTTTTCAAGTATTGATGGGCTAAGAAATACCATTAAGATGCTTGAACGGCACGGCGTGATTATCTCTTACCCAATACTCATAGAAAGAAGCGGGGGAACAGTTGCACAGTTCGAGCACACGTTCATAGTAAACGGTGACGAGATAATAGTAACCACACTCTAAAGAAGGATTTTGGATTAAAAATATTAAGACACGAATACATTAGACCCTTGGAGAGACAGGTGTCAAGGTGTAATAATTATTGGCGACCGACTGGGTATCGCTGGCTACTCAGCTGATATGGATACTGTTATTCATACTAATATTCACAGGCGCTAACCAGAAGATCCAGATGCGTCTATGGAGCTACGATATAAGGAATAAATTATCAGTTATAAAATCGTATCTCGACCGAGATAGAACACGTGTTGAGAAACAATTAAAGAACCTCGGAGTTAAGTCGCCAGATATACTCATAAAACGCGCAATGGATTTCTTCATAATACAGCCTGTCGATATAGAGCCGACTGACATCATAAAGCGTTTAGAGCACTTGATAATAACTGGTGATAGAAGCTTTAAAAAGATGGTTGAACAAGCGATACCCACAGCCACAAAGTACGAGCGCAGCCTCGTCGAAACGGGATTATCAATTGTAGGAGTACTTAACCAGATATACAAAATCGTCCGGCACTACTTATTATCTGGCGAGAAAGAGAACAAC
This sequence comes from Desulfurococcales archaeon, assembly GCA_027067785.1. GTDB lineage: Archaea > Thermoproteota > Thermoprotei_A > Sulfolobales > Desulfurococcaceae > JAADCY01. The sequence goes on from JAMOVL010000047.1 coordinate 21,491, forward strand.
TGGATACTCCTTATGCAGCTAGAGATGGCGATGCCACAGATCATGCGGATTGTTGAAACATATCACAAATCCCTTGACGCATTCCTAACTGGCACCCCGATCGGCGATAGTATTGGTCCATTAGTAGCACATAGACTTATCGAGCTAGGAAAGATCGTTTCGAAGAAAGTAGTTGAGGATACTAGCATAACAGAGCTATGGCTAGATGATCGGAGGATATATGTCATCAAGGCAGAAGGACCTGGAAGCAATGTAGGGAGACCGGGCAGAGTACTCTATGACTTAGTTGAACAGCTGAAAGGCGGTGTTGACCTCGTTGTAACTATTGACGCCGCACTAAAGCTAGAAGGAGAAGAAACTGGCGAAATAGCTGAGGGCATAGGAGCTGCAATAGGTGATCCAGGTCCCGAAAAGATCGCCATCGAGAGAGCAACGACGAAATATGGTATACCATTGAAAGCCCTAGTTATAAAAATGGATCTCGGAGAAGCTATACATACAATGAAAAAAGAAATCTATGAAGCAGGCGAAAAAGCCCTAGAACATGTCCGTAGAATCATATTAGAGTCTACAAAGCCTAAATCAACAATAATAGTTGCCGGTATAGGTAATACCCTAGGTGTCCCAGGATGATATTCGATCAAAACACAATGCTTATACTAACAATCATAGCGCTCGCCATACTAATTATACAGCTATACATGGAGTATAGACGAAAGCCCAAACAGGCAAAATATATTCCAAAAGAACTAGTCAAATGTAGAAAATGCGGTTATGAAATAGAGAGAGATTACGAGCCGGGAGACTTTATCTCTCTCGTAAAAGGGAAATGCCCGAAGTGCGGCGGAGAACTAATAGTAAAAGCTATTTACTCGGTAAAACTCGAAGAAAGAAAAGCTTAAAAGCCGGCCATTCTATTCTAGGTTAATCGGCGGCCCGACCCGGCCATAGTGGCCGGGCAACACCCGGACTCGTATCGAACCCGGAAGTTAAGCCGGCCACGTTGGGGTGGGCCGTGAGGTCCGCGAGGCCTCGCAGCCGCCCCAAGCTGGGATCGGGCCGCCATTAATTCTCCTTGATGTTAAAGAAATTTCTGCCAAGCTCATAGTTAATATTCTAATATTCTTGTCTAACAAAGATATGGATTGGTGACTATAATGGTAGACCTACCATACACATCTATTAGAATCAAGAATGTTCGTGTCAAAAACCGCATATTAACTGGCATCGAGATTGAGCTCCCAGAGGCGCCTAACCTTGTTCTGCTACGAGGAGATAAAGGGTTTGTAATGTGTGGATACCTGAACATTGATGTATGCGAAAAACTTGGTCTAATCGCTGCAATGGTGACTGGTGTTAAGACTGTGGATGATTTACTGAAAGCCGAGATCAAGGCTGCTACGTCGAAAGCAAGAGAACTTGGTATAGCTCCTGGGAAGAAGGTTTATGAAATAATCGATCTTATCTAGTTAATCATATGGGTTTGGTTGGAATGAACCGCTCTATTGGAATAGCGCTTATAATCTTGGGATTTACGCTTGCACTAATATACTTTATAGGATTAGTAATTGCTCCTGACATGTATGTCGGCGGGATCAAGTTTTCCGATCTTTTAGTAAGGGCAGCAGTGTTGATCGCGGTATTCGGCGTTTCAGGGTTCATAATATATGTTGGCTATGTTTTGATGACGAGTACAAAAGAAATATCAAAAGAAGAAGCCGTTAAAGAATATAAGGAGTCACAGAGGTGATCTCTTGACTTCTCCAACACGTGTCAAGATAATTGCAACAATCGGGCCAGCGACAGGTAAGTATGAGGTCATAAAGAGGTTGATATCGGAAGGAGTAAGCTGCTTTAGGATAAACTATTCTCATGGAGAACCAAAGATATGGGATGAATGGATTAGCTATGTTAGAGATGCGTCAACAGAGCTAGACACAATAGTATCAATAATGGGTGATCTCCCAGGCCCCCAGATAAGGATAGGAGATATTAAACCCCAAGAAATACATGTAAAGGACAAGATAGTCCTAGTCCTCGGTAACTCTGCTTCTGAAGAGAAAGTCGTCCCAATACCTATTAAGAAAGTGTTCGAGGTTCTCGAGATCGGAGATCTAGTATTGCTTGATGACGGTAAAATAATGCTTAGAATAGAGGACGTATCAGATAACCAAGCTGTAGCCGTTGCTCTAAATGACGGCACATTACTCCCACATAAAACACTGGTTATCCAAGGCAAAGAGATAAACCTCCCATCATTAACAGAAAGAGACGTTCAGTATATCAAGTACAGTGTTAGCAAAAACGTAACGTTTCTAGCACTGAGCTATATTAGAGCTGCAAAAGATGTTGAAGTAGTCCGTGATCTAATAAATAGAATCACTAACAAACCACCAAAGCTAATAGCAAAAATAGAGACCAGATCAGCTGTTAATAATCTTAGAAGCATAGTAGAAGCTTCTGATGCAGTCATCATAGCCCGCGGAGATCTAGGTATGCACTACTCTCTAGAAGAACTCCCCTTCCTCCAGAAAAGGATTGCACATCTATCACTAAAATATGGTAAGCCAAGCATTGTCGCCACACAGCTCTTAGAGACCATGGTCAACTATCCAAGGCCCAGTAGGAGCGAAGTAGTAGATGTAATGAATGCTGTCATGGATCTGATCGACGCACTGCTTCTTACAAACGAAACAGCCGTAGGCAAGTACCCTATAGAGACTATTAGATGGTTGAAAAGAATTGTACGGATAGCTGAAGCAAACATCAATAAGTCGAGTATAGAATCTATAAGAACGGATGCCTCGAGTACATTGAGAGAAAAATACGCTCTTGGACTAACATTATTGGCTGAGCACATCAATGCGAAAATACTCGTCTATACAAAGACCGGGACTATACCTTCGCTTATATCTAGATATAGACCGCAGGTTGACGTCTACGCAGGTTCTACAGATCATAGGATCTCGGAAGAACTTACGATCAGATATGGTATAAGGCCTTACCGCATAAAGATCGCAAAAGACAAACGTATAGACTACGACAAAGGTGTGCAGCTACTCTTCAACCTATTGAAACAACTGGGAGAAATAGAGTACGGAGACATTATTGCCGAAGCATATGGTAGAAAAGAAACCGAGATACACTCTGTTAAGATTAGACAGGTTATATAGAAAGTTTGGTTGAAGCCGCCGGCGGGATTTGAACCCGCGACCACCGGCTATCCCGACTTCGGAGCCCAAGAACCCGTTACGAGGCCGGCGCTCTACCGGCTGAGCTACGGCGGCAATTCCCGGAAAGGATTTAGTGTTAGAGGGAAAAATTAAAATTTACTTTAATGCTTTTAACGCGTTCTCTGCCATATCCTTCATTACAGAATAGGGATCTTTAGCCTTAACTATGGCTGATGCTACTAGAACGCCTATTGTTCCAAGCTTAATGGCTGCGTATACGTCTTCTCCTTTACTTATACCTGCGCCAGTTAACAGGATTACGTCCGGGTTGTGTTTCTTGACAAGTTCTACGCTCCTAGTTATCACTTCAGGCTTGGCCTTGCTGACAGGAATGCCTGTACCTATAAGTTCTGGCGGCTCTACCGCTACTATATCGGGGTTTAGAACAGCTATTGCTGCAGCCGTCTCCGGTACATCTGCACAGACGATCTGCTCTAGGGAAAGCTCTTTTGCCTTCTTGATTAGCCAGTTAATATCTGCTAGTTTTAGTCTGTGTTCACTATGGTTTAGTATTAAGCCGTTAGCCCCTATTTCCTTGACCGCCTCCACCGGGATAAAACCTGTCCTTGCACCTGGCTCGACAGGGTCGGCGTGTTGGGCGTAAACTTTAACTCTGCTTCCCTTTACAGTCTCCAGTACTCTGTATAGTTCTGTAAAGGGAGGTGCTAATATGACATCAACATCATATTCATCAACGATTCTAACAGCATCCCTAGCTATTCTTACAGCATGTTCGCCGAAGCTGTATGGATAATAAGCTTTGAAATTAACTGCTATTATGGGGCGAACCATTATTACCACCTAGCCATAAAATATTATTACGGTGTAATATTTGTCCGAAGTGTAAAAAACTAAGAGGTTTTCTCACTGACCTCCACTTAGTAGCTCGCTGTGCTTCTTGATCACATGTACTTCCTCGGTCTTTACGAATCTATCCTTGAGTTTCTCTAGAACCTGTGGTAGAGTCGTGTATTCCATCTCTTCAGGCCCGAGTCTGTGCGGCATGAACGGACCGTGTCTCCTCATGTACTCTGCTATGAGGTTGCCCAGCCTCCTTGTCTCATCGAATGCCACATCGTCGAATAGGTCTGCTGGACCGATTAGTCTGCCCTTACAAATGTTCCAGCCAAGAGCGATTATTCTTGGTGGACCGTCAAATCTCGTTACTCTAGCGTATTTCAGTGGTACAGGTATTATTGGTCCATGATGGCTTCCACGCATCCAGCCGGCCACGAGGTGCGGGAAGCTAAACGCCTCTAGTACTTCACCTACTGCTGGTAGTCCGTGCTGTGCACGTACAATTGCTACAGGGTCGTCTTTGCCAACGTATTTGCCGGCGATAAGGTTTAGTCTCTCAACGCTTACAACCGCTGCTTGTAGGCCATCCTTCCTATATACGCGTCTGATCACATAGCGGCTCGGCGTACCGATCAGTGCAAGAATATCATACATTTCCTCAGGGCTCTTGAGCTTTACGCTTCTGCCTTCGAAGACATCGTAGACTTCAAAGATGAATCCCTCATGCATTCTCGGATCAATTACTAGTCCGGCCGTATTGAATGGATCAGCGAATATCCTGAATATTGGGAGGTTGAATGCTCCAGGCTCAGTCTTGTCTGCATGGAACGTTATCACTGTCTCGGCCTTACGCTCCTCCATTTCGATCTCTGCGACACCAGGTCCTAATCCCCTAACATTTCCTGAGAAAGCATCGCTGAGGAGATCCTGTCCTGCAGCGTATAGTTTTAGTTCTCGTGCAACTTTTGCTGCTGCCTGGAAGGCATTCCAGGCTAGCTCGTGGATCTCTGGGTTATCAACGCCTTTTCTATGGGTCATTATAAGCTGTATGTCGTCGCCGACGTGTGTTACATAGAAATCTATGATTAGGCCTTTCTGCTTTGCCTCGGCAAGAACCTTAGTTGCTGCTGCAAGCTGGTCTGGATGGGGCATGTGGTGCCCTGCCAGGCTACCCACATCTGCTTTTATAACTGAGAGTGTTATCTTCTCGGACATTACAACCACCTATGCCTCAACGGATACAACTGTGCTATATATAATATATTAAAATAATGGTTTTAAATATAGCTTTGTATCCTGATAATAAATTACATATATTAGTTTAATATCTTGATTAAATACTTGATATTATTTCTCCTGAATAACTTGGGGAAGATAATACTGGTCGATACTCTTCTGGTATCTGTCTAGATAAGAGCCGGGCTTATTTACTCTGGGCCTACCGGTCTGGGGATCGCGTCTAACGGTGATGTCTAGTTCTCTTAGGAGCTCATTAAACCCGTTACTTATATCGAGAGGAGGTGTTGTATATCCCTCTCTACCAGGCATGCCCTTAAACACCATTATTCTGCTAGCCACGAAGTTCTGCAGCATCAGATCATGCTCTACGACTAGTGCAGTCTTACGTTTCTCTTCAATGATTCGGCGTATAACCTTAGCTATTGCTAGTCTTTCCTCGATGTCAAGATACGCTGATGGCTCGTCCAACAAATACAGGTCTGCAGGAGTTGCGAGGGCAACGGCTACAGCTAGTTTCTGTAGCTCACCACCGCTGAGCTCATCTACGCGTCTTTCCATCATTTTATTGAGCCCTAGCTTCCTTACTAGCTCAGCGTATATCCATGATGTAGGATTAACTGCCTGCGGCGATGCTCTACGGAGATTTGCAGCAACGGTCTCTTCAGGAAATATCTTAGGAGATAACTCCTGGGGCTTTACACTTATTTTTTCAACTGATATAATGACATCTCCTTCATCGGGCTTGAGCATCCCTGCAAGTATTTTTACAAATGTTGTTTTACCTATACCGTTAGGTCCTAGTACTCCGAGTACCTCTCCAGGATATATTTCTCCGCCAGTAACCCGCAGAGCAAAACCCGAACTCTTATATTTCTTTACCATATCCGTCCATTTAACGATGGGGTATTCTTCAGGGCTCTGCTGTTGCTGAGACACTGTAATCTTGAATATTATGGGTTCTCTACGGATCCTCATATTCTCCGCCGGCAGATACCCTTCGAGATAATTGTTAATACCCGCTCTGACACCGTACGGCTTAGATACGATACCGTATACTCCTGGTTCACCGAAAATAATTGATATTTGATCACTGATATAGTCCAGGATCATTAGATCATGTTCTATAACAGCAACGTACTTTTTACTCACATCGATGAATTCCCGTATAGCCCTGGCAACACGGAGTCTTTCTCTAATATCTAGATAGCTGCATGGCTCGTCGAAGAAATAGGAGTCAGCTTCTTTTAATAGTACCGCTGCGACAAGGAATTTCTGCAGCTCACCACCGCTTAGATCAGATATTCTTCTATTGATCAAGTGTTTAAGTCCTAGTTCTTCAACAACTTCTCTGTATAGTCCTCTCTCATCCGCTTTTCTCAGCAGATCGCCAACTCGGCCTTTAAGCATTCTTTTTGCTAGCTCCACATATTGTATCTTCACGACAGCCTTAATCTCTCCATTAGCTAGTTTCTTCAGATAATTCTGTATCTCTGTGCCTCTAAACGCCCTAATGATCTCATCCCAGTCAGGAGGATCATCATATCTCCCCAGATTTGGTTTGAGAAGGCCTGCTAGTATCTTTATACTTGTGGTTTTCCCACTACCATTTCGGCCGATTATACCCATGATCTTTCCAGGTCTTATCATTGGTAGATTATATAGTTTAAACATGTTCTTACCATAACGATGAATAACGTTCTTCTCAAGCTCATCGGGCAGGTTAACAATACTTATTGCTTTAAACGGGCATTTCCTAATACAGATCCCACAACCTATACATACGTCTTCATGTATAACAACTGTTTTACCATCACTGGACAGTTCGATCGCCGTACCACGTTTACTTTTATTTATCGGGCAAAACCGTATACATTCAAGACTACATTTACTTGGCTTACAGTATTCTCTATCAACCACAGCTATTCGTGGCATCTTCATCAACCACGCTCCAAGATATGTTCTTACCAGTACCCACAACATACTATCCAATCAATTTTCAAGAAACCGGAAATCCACTTATTAAAGGATATTTTTAGTAGAGAATAATCGCTAACGAATGATGAGTGGTGACGGCACAGAAGCCTATTGGCTGATGATGATTTTCGGGTGAGGTACTGATAAATTGATAAATAGTTTTTCTAGTCTTCCCCACCTTCTTCTTCCTGGAATGTCTCGAGAAATACCTCGTAATACTCCCTAAGGATCTCTCTATCCTCGGGCGATAGGGCGAGACGCTTGGCCTCGGTCGCCTTAGACGTGATCACTCTTTTATCCTCCTCAACCTGGTATTTCATCCTATAAGATTCAGTTGCTTTCTTATCGGCCCTGATCATATAGCCACATCTCAGGCATCTAAGATACACTTGTTTATCCTTCTTGACCGGAACCATAGGCCCGCCACATCTGGGACAAAATCTAACCATAGTTGTCCCCATAAACTGTTAATCTATTTGCTAAGAGTTACGCATAAGGATTGTAATATATGGGTTATTAAAAATTGTCTATCAACAAGAACCTGGTCATATATAGGAAGATAAGTTATTGAAATAACCATATATTTTAATATCATCTAAGAGCCAATTCCATAATGGGCCAGCAATAACGCGGGGGATAATCCATGGTGGTCTACTTCGAAGAGGAATGGTGGGAAGAAGAAGAGGAAGAATGGGAAGAGGAAGAAGAGTGGTGGGAAGAAGAGGAAGAATGGTAGTTTTTACCGGGCCTCACACAAACTTCAGATAATTATTCATGTTTTTTACTAGGTGTCCTGGCTCGAGAACAGCGGCCTTTAACTCACTAATATCATCAGAACAATTAGCCGGTATAGGATATTCTTCTTTAAGCGATACGATGAAGTAACGACGATCTGATCGTAAATACTCATTTTTAAGTATCCTAACGACATCACTGAGTTGAGGCAGTCCTGTAATTAGCATTGAAAGCAATAATCCCTTATTTTTAAATTTTTCATATATACTAGGCCTATATACCCGTATAGTTTCATAATTAAGCACACCGAATATTATCTGCCACAGAGAGCTGATCATTGTAGTCGGTATAACTGCCACCGGGTCAGAAGATCTTATTGATAACCTGGTAATTTCTTCATCGAAACCAGTCTTTTCCCCTCTACATATATTAATATTGATAACAGTTTTTCTCCCCATATAATTGATCACAACTGCGTTATGTTTCAAATCAATATTAATCAGAAAAGCAGGTAGTTCAGTCTTCTCAACGTTTTTATTCAATGCTTGTTTACCTTAAGGATTAATCCTAAGAAACTGTACGAGCTTCTCGCTTTAGTCTAATGTTTACTAGATGAGTTATATAGCCTGCTATCTGGTTTCTCACTCGCTTGGAGCCAGTAATTACTAGTTGGCTAACAACTTTCTTATTGTGTTCGAAATCGTTGGTGAATATATCTGGATACTTCTCAAGTAATTCTCTAGCAGTCCTCTTTATCATCTTGGTCCTTACTTTACCCATTCCTATCACCACCTAGTTACTGTTGATTTTGAATAATACATATGGTTTTAAAACTATTGTTGCCCGTAGAGGAGTTAACTTTATATAGAAGCACATTTATGTGGTATAATGGCAAAAGAGGTAATACATAACCATCACAAGCTTAGGTGATCATAATGGTAGTCGAGCCTATGGGAATACCTGTACTAATACTCAAAGAAGGCACTAAGAGAACTGTTGGAAGAGAAGCCCTGAGAACAAACATCATGGCGGTAAGGGCTATATCGGAAACCCTGAGAACAACGTATGGCCCCAAGGGAATGGATAAAATGCTTGTTGACGCACTAGGCGACGTAACCATAACAAATGACGGAGCAACTATTCTCGACAAAATGGAGGTCCAGCACCCTGCAGCAAAAATGCTAGTCCAAATCGCTAAGGGCCAGGACGAAGAAGTAGGCGATGGGACAAAGACAGCAGTAATCTTCGCAGGCGAACTACTAAGACATGCAGAAGAACTTCTAGACAAAAACATACACCCCACCGTAATCGTCAGCGGATACAGAAAGGCACTCGATGAAGCACTTAAGTATCTATATGAGATCGCCGAACCCATAGACATAAATGATGAGGAAATACTAAAGAAAATCGCCAAGACAAGCCTGACAAGCAAAGCAGTACATGACGCTAGAGAATACTTTGCCGAACTAGCAGTTAAAGCGGTCAAACAGATCGTCGAGAAGAGAGGAAACAAGTACTACATCGACCTAGACAACGTACAGATCATAAAGAAATACGGTGGTAGCCTAATAGACTCCATGCTCGTATACGGCGTAGTGCTTGACAAAGAAGTCGTCCACCCAGGCATGCCGAAGAGAGTAGAGAATGCTAAGATAGCCCTAATAGATGCTCCACTAGAGATTGAGAAGCCAGAGATCGATGCAGAGATCAGAATAACTGATCCATCACAGCTAAAAGCATTCCTAGAACAAGAGGAAGAGATTCTCAAGAAGATGGTTGATAAGATTGCTTCGACTGGTGCTAATGTTGTGATTTGTCAGAAGGGTATTGATGAGGTTGCGCAGCACTTCCTCGCCAAGAAAGGAATACTAGCAGTAAGAAGAGTAAAGAGAAGCGA
>JAMOVL010000048.1 GCA_027067785.1 Desulfurococcales archaeon
GTTCCTTAAGGTATACTTATGGATTATTGTGGGAATTTTACATATTTTAGTTACCATTACAACTTACCAGAGAATATATTTTTTAAATATGACCAGAAGTTGTAATCTGTGTCGGGCTTTTTATAAATTAATTCAAATCTTTTAGTATTTAAAATAACATCATTCTTCAACCTTAGAAGAATAAGGTATTATTAGCTGGCTTATCAATGGACTACTTTTATATAGTTGATTACATACAATTTATGAATCAGGTGAAAAATTGTCACTAGTCAACGTTTTTAAGAGTATTCAACAGAATAATTATTCAAATGCTCTTAATCAGCTAAGAAGAATTAGAGTTCAAGGCACAAGTATATCAGCGTATCGAAAAATTCATTCACTTATAACGAGTTCGCTCGAGAAATTAGTGGCAATCAACCCTTCCAATGTCACTGCAGACATCCTCACGAATATCCTATCAGAATTAACGAGTACAGCACTATTAATAGAGTATCAAAAAGAAAGGAGACTTATTAGTAATGATATAGCTGATGGATTATACAGAGTAATTCTTGATCTGATTAGAGAAATAGAGGCCTGTCTGACCAATCTAAATAGAGGCACTAGCTCCATCGATCGAGACAGAATTAATAAGGTACAATCCATGGCACGAGCAATAAAAGTGATCATTGACGGTATAGTAGCTTTGAACTATAGGTATTTTAGTAGAACGTGAATTGGGAGGTAATAAGTATGTCTTCAAATCAAGCTCTACCTGTAATCAAAAGAAAACTTATCGGAGTATTAGAGATCGATTTTAAACTCATTAATAAAACAGGACTTCTAATACGATCTCCATTAGCTAAAGCATCTATAGGAGGTACCGATACAGAACCTATGATTACTAAGAAGCAATACGTACTATCTTCCAATGACAAGAAACAGCTGGAAATAGAGGTAGAAGTCCCCTATATCCCAGGATCCAGCTTAAAGGGAAGGATGCGTTCTCTACTAGAATTACATGAAGGAGCAGAGCTTTATTTTGACGGAAAAATCTATATGCATGTAAGGAATCTATCACCTAAAAAGCAAGGCTGTAAGGATTTAGAACATGCACTGGATAATCTTTTCGGAATGCCATCGGTGCAATTAGCCGAACTTAAACGAAGTAACATCGAATTAGCAAGGGAAATAGCATCTAAAACTGCTCCTACAAGACTTATAATCGAGGATATATTCCCTTCAAAAGAATATATCGAAAACCTCTATAATTCTAAGAAAGTAATCAGTAAAGAAGACTTCTTTGAAGAAAAATCTGAGAATAGAATTGATAGAATAACAAGCGCTGCCGATCCTAGATTCATTGTCAGGGTTAAGCCAGACATTGAATTCCAGGGAAGAATAAAAATATTATTATTCGACGTAGATATGAAGAATGATAAAAACATGAAAATCCAGGAATACTTGAATTTACTATTCGCAGGTATGAAATTAATTGAGGACACATATCTTGGTGGCAGTGGTACAAGGGGGTACGGTAAGGTCGAGTTTAAAGATATTAAGATAACATTAAAAACGCCAGGCTATTATCTCGGCAAACAGAAACCCATAGAGATCAAGAAGCTTTCATCACCTAAAGACTATGGAGTTGTCAGAGAAGATATTATAAATGAGATCATGAACGCGCTTAGAGAACAGAAATGACTACGCTCATCAAGGGGAGGACTAGTTAGATGATATACTGGTATAAACTGTCTTTCCATACACCGGTACGCATCGGTGAAAGAGGTATAGGCGTTAGCTCAGTAAGCTATGCAATCCATTCAACCACACTGCACTCCGCAATAATTAATGCGCTCATATATTTAGGAAAAATAGATCCTATCAAGAATAAATCAGAAGCCATCGAAATAGCAAGATCATTTAAGACGTCATCTCCTTCACCCATTATTGGAGACGGTGCCAATCTTTTCTGGATAAGAGGCCTTGACATATTGATCAAAAGCTCTCTCAAGGATGTTGGTTCTATAGAAAAATATTATGAGATCACTAAGGCTCTTCGAAGAGTTCGTCTTGCCCAAGATAAATTCATAGAAGAAGATCTAACTTGTTGTAAACCCAGTATTCTCCGAGAAAACGATAGAGAAGTAATAGAGATAAAATGCGGCAATAACGAATATAGGGTTATCCCGGCTTATCTAGTTAATCATTTTGTTGAAGTAATAGTTGAGAAAGAATTAGTATATAATGACAAAATAATGATCGCTGAGCAGAAGATCAGGGCCAAAAATATTATGGATAGAATAACTCAAGCCGCTCACCCTTATCATTTAGCGTTAATAAAATATCATACACCACTTCTTCTGGGCATAGAGATCACGGACAAGAGCCAAATAACTTATACGGATATAGAAAGCGCATTGAGGCTTTTAGGAGATATAGGAATTGGTGGTAAAAGGACATATGGTTTCGGCGGATTTGATATATCAAAGACAGAGGTAACTAAAAATGAAATAGAGACATCACACTATGCAATACAAGGCCTATTCTCACCAGCAATGCCTGTCGTAAGACAAGTTTATGAAAAATCAATTTATAGTGTGAAGACACATGGATCTAAGAGCGGCTTTACCGGAATAACAAGAAAACCAATACTCGTTTTAGAAGAGGGTAGCATAATAGAGTGCAAAAATAACTGTAGAGGACTTGTTGTCACTGATGATGAGTCTTTCTCGAAGATCATAAGATCATTCGACCCGATTAAGCTTGGATTAAGAATAAACTCGATAGAGGCGCTTCCTGATGAACGGTAATGGTGTTATTAGAGAAACGTACGATGTTACACTTGAGGTATTAACACGTGTTCTTGTGGGATCAAATAGGGATCTATTATTAGGCGAAGACGTAATAATACGTGAGAACAAAGCCTACATTATCAATTTTGAAAGAGTCATAGAGAAAATATTTAGTCAGGGGCGAAGTATTCTTCAGCTAAGCGATTTATTATCGAATTTAAAACGAAACCGTAGAACTGGTATATTGAGTACATTGTTAAAGACGTATAATATTAATTTAGAAGAAGTAGCTAAACGGGTGGTGGAAACTACTGATAATCGAGTTGAAAAATATAAGATACTTAAAAATAATATCGTATTGAATGATGTTTATTGTGTTCCAGGAACAGAAATAAAAGGTGTCATGAGAACTGCACTGATCTATTGGATCGTCAAAAATAATATTGATTATTTTAGAAAAGGACTATTACAAGTAATAGATGAACTCAAGAATGGGGATATTAGGGATAAAGATGCTGGCTGGATTATTGAGAAGTATTTAAAGACTGTTCTAAGATTTGAAGAACTTAATCCAAAATATAGGAAAGTAATACATTATTACGATGTCCTTAAAAATATACAGATAACAGATCCATATTACGTAAATGAGAATGTTGTATTAGATTCAATTGTGGTTGCTAAGAGAAAGAACCCGTTTAAAGATATAATATCAATAATACCAGCCATTTGTTTAAACAGAGATGCTAAAATGAGCTATGAACTAAACATTTACGATGAACCAGTAATGCCTACACGGCTACATAAGGAATTGCGTGATCTCTATGAAAATACCATACCATATATTTGGAGAGCCCTCAGAGAGTACTCACTTGATCTTATAAATTACGAGAAAAAACTATTAAGGATCAGTCCTAAAAATGCCACGATGGATTTTATGAGGAAACTTGATGAGTGGGAGAAAGAGGTTAAAAGCAATACTAGCGTTTTCTACGTTAAGATAGGGTTTGGTGCTGGCCTCTATAGTAAGACGATCTACATGGCATTACCGGATGATCTCAGGAGGAAACTCGAAGAAACTATGTTCTTTCTCGTTAGTAGACGGACTAGAGGAAGAATAAGTATATGGGATCATCTAACCATGAAACTTGTTGGATCAGATCATCTTAAAGGCAAGATCACGCCCTTTGCATGGTCTAAAATAATTGTTAATCGGAAGTGATATGTTTTGCAAAATGGTTCGTTCAGAGACAGGCATGTACTGGTCTTGGCAGGTTTGTTTCATGATATTGGTAAAGTGATACGCAGAAAAGGCGTTGGTAAACGTCATGAAATACTTTCTACTGAGTTTATCAAAGATTATAGTGAACTTTTTAAATATGTGGGCATTAATACAGATCTCCTTGAAAAGCTTATTCTCTGTCATCATTATGAGCGATTACCGGATAAATATAAGAACCTATGTGATTCTGGTAAACACTATCTCAATATACTCAGAAAAGCTGATCGTACATCTGCACCTGAAAGATACTCGGCCCGGGCTAAAATGAACTATACAAATAATTGTGTAGCTTCTACGCAGAAACTCGTGTCTCCCCTATGGGTAAAGCATTGTGCCGAGAAACACAGTGAAACCCGTACAACGTTGAAAAATATCGCTGATACTATAGGGAATAGTAATATATGTTATGAGCCAGTTCCACTGACAAGTATAAGTAGGTATGGAAAGAACATTGATGTCGTTCGTACCGCCTATAGGGCTGTTGAGTGTTCATCTGTGACTGGAAATACTAGTTTGAAGTCAATGTATGATAATATGTATAGAGAACTGCAGAGCTTCATGGATAAATTACAAGAGCTATCCAAGCATGATTTGCTCACGCCTGATACTCTCGTTAGTACGCTTGCAAACTATCTTAGATACGCGCTATTGTTGGTTCCAGATGATATCTGCTGGTCAGAAATACCTGATACGAGTCTAGCTACTCATTCCATATTAACTGCTGCTTTATCCTATGCTTATCTTAAGGGAAAAGATAGGATCAGGCTAGCTATACTTGATCTAAGCGGTATACAAGCGTATATTTCGTCCTTGGCCTCACTGAAGGGTGCTTTGAGACAGCTACGCGGTAGATCACTTCTATTACAGCTCGTTATGCGGGCTGCTGCAAACTATATTCTCGACAAACTCGGTCTCCCACCTACTAACCAAGTACTGGTTCGCGGAGATAACGCGTTATTCATACTGCCCGACGAAGAAGGGATTACGGAGAGATTTGAGAATGCATTAAGAGAGATAAACATTGAGCTCCACAGCATATTCCATGGAGACGTATACTTAGCGGGAGCCATCTCGGAGCCCTTCACACCAGAATACACGCTCCCCTGGGATCCCGATCACGGACTGAAAGGATTCTCAAAAGCTGTAATTGAGATCGGGAGAGAACTATCAAGAGACAAACAGAGAAGACTAGCTCGAATAGCAGATATTATTGCCAAGAGACAGGAGAAAATACTCAATCATAATAATGAACCAGTCATGTGTGAGCTATGCGGCAAGACACTATTAAAAGATGAGGCAGTGAATTTACTATGTCGAAATCTCGAGCAATTAAGAACAAAGTTCACGTATTTCGACTCAATACTACGTGAAAAACTAGGTGAAAAGCCTGGTGAGCATAAAGAATTCTGGATCTGCCCAGCATGCATGTTAGCGCACATAGCTGGCTCGACAGCTGCAAATCTCGAGTTCATACTGGAGATAAAGAATAAAGAGCTAGCTGTGGCATTATACGAGGAACTCATGGGTAATGAAGAATTTAGATTACCGACACCACCAGAAGGATTCGAGTACTCGGTGATACCTTTCCCTAGACTAGAAAGGACATATATTCTAGTCAGCATTAAGCCCGGCGAGATCATCGAGGATCAGCACGAGGCCTGGGAGAAACTAAGAGACTTCCTCGTTAAATTCCTCCTAACAAAGATTCTAGGCAAGTATCTCTTCAGGAGAACACATGAAGTAGTGATAACGATACTCAGGGTTAACGATCCACCGAGCATGCTACCACCAGAAGATGTCCAACTCTCTGAGAAACTAATTGAAGGTGTAGAGATAAAGTACGGGTTTGGAAACATATTCTTAAACTTTACAAATGAAGCAACAAAAGAGCTGGACGATCTCGCAAAGAAGGACGGGGAAGAAATGACGTATCTGGCGTGGATCAAGACCGATATCGACCATATGGGTTTGACGGGTCTTTATCTCTCTGGGAGTATAGGGAGATACATTACTATGGCTGAGCTCGTCAACTTCTATACAAACATGATCGGGCACAGGGTACTGGACTATATAGCCGAACACATAGATGGTGGAAAGACGAGGCTACGTGATAATTCGATAATAGTGTTTAGTGGCGGGGACGACACATTCGTGATCTCAAGGTTTCCCGAAGGCCTATACTACCTCTACCACTATGGTTCATGGTTTAGGGATTTCTTCGGGACAATCAAGGACGGAGATAAAGAAGTACAGCCGATAACATTGTCTGCAGGCCTCTACATGAGCGAGGCCGATTACCCCGCATACCTGTCATATAGAGAAGCGATCGAGAGGCTCGAAACAGCCAAGTATGAGGGTAGAAACCGTGTAGACATATCGTTCCTCGAGCTCAAACCAGGAACCGAAGAGAACCAGTCTTTACTCCCCACAAAGACGATAGAGTGGAAGACGTACTATGAGATAATACGTGCATCCACGGATAAACAGCTCCTAGACTGGATTAGAGACAACAGGGTATTAAGCTTCAAGATAATGACAATACTCAAAAACATAGCGGAAACAACACACATGATCCTAGCAGACAAGCCCGAGCCCGAATACTATAGGAGACTAGCAGAATACATCATAGCATACACATACCTATACAAAAAGATGGAGAACATCCATAGGATAAAACCATATGAAGACACAGTCGAGAAAATAGCAGCGAACCTAGGCATAAAACCATCATACCCAGACCAATACGTAGACCTGCTAGCAAACAATGAAATAACAGAAATATATAGGAGCGCAACAACATTCTACAGACTACTACAAATAACACTGCTCAGACTAAGAGAACAATTATAATCAAACCCTCACATCAATACATAGCAACAATCACATTTTACATATCAGCTACAACTAGAAAGCATACTACAACAAATTAACTGAATTACAGCCAACAGGGCTCACCAGCATATGAGGGTTTGATTATAATTGTTCT
>JAMOVL010000049.1 GCA_027067785.1 Desulfurococcales archaeon
CTGGTTAAGACCTTGATGCTTGGAGGCCGTAGGACTGAGTACAGGTATTGTGCAGGTATCCGTGACCTGTTGGAGAAGTATGGGGGTAGGCTTACCCTGTATTCTTTTTATTATACGAGGAAGGGGTATGGGCCTTATAGCTATAGGCTGGTGTTTGACCTGGTTAGTAAGAGGATCGTTGAGTCTAGGAAATTAGAGAGTAGAGAACTGAGAGGTCTAGTGTTCGATATTGTTGGGCCTGAGAAACGGTTACTGGAGATCTATGATGAGTTGGCACCGAGACTAGCGGGAAGAATAAAACAGGTAGGGGCCGGATTAGGAGTAATGCCTATGGTATTAGGCCATGCTCTCAGACTCGAAGACGCTCTAAAAGATCCGCGTCTCGGATACATTAACGCGATGGTGCAGCCAAGCCCCCAGTCAAGGATCCGGGCCTTGAAACAATATATTTCGAGCCTCTACGAGCTCTACATATTTATGCTAGTGCTAAAAGCGCTGGGGGCGAAAATACTGCCGCGCTCATGGACGAGGGAGGAGATTATGTGGGTCGAGCACGCCTCCTCCATACCAACGGTTATAGCTGCTAGTTCTTGTGGTGGAGAATACACTGTATGGTACCAGTTCTCCCCTGAGAAATGGCTAGACGTAGTGGTCAAAGGTATGCTGACAAAGAAGA
This sequence comes from Desulfurococcales archaeon, assembly GCA_027067785.1. Lineage (GTDB taxonomy): Archaea > Thermoproteota > Thermoprotei_A > Sulfolobales > Desulfurococcaceae > JAADCY01. Next base: position 677 of record JAMOVL010000049.1, read on the forward strand.
GACAACATGTCAAGCCAGACATACTAGTAGTGAAAGGACACTATGAGAGCAGAGACGAGCTGTTCGAGAACCCGCCCGGCAAAACCATAGTCATCGACGTAAAACTAGCAATAACACAGCAAGACTACGAAGAACTAGCAGGATATAAACAATTATTCGACAAGCTAGGATGGAACACATCATACATAATCGCATCACCCGTGAAGATACCCCCAATAAACAAATCACGCCTCACAAGACTAGGCTACCACGTCATAGATAACCTAAAACCGGGAACCAACGAAGAAAAATACGTAAGACTCGTCCGGGAGCTCCTAGTATGAAGGAGAAAATATCAAGACTAGTAACCTGGGTTTTCATGGTTTTCAGTATTTTTCTAATTATTTTTATAAAAGATTTTAAACTTGTTATACAGTCAATTCTTATATGATACCTGTGTCGGTGGTTGATTGATGTCTTTAGTACTTCTTTCTCGTACGGTCAAGCTTCGATATATGGAGGAGCTACTCAGATATCTAGAATCATATGTTAATGAAGTGATATGTGATCCGAGACGTGTTTGGGAAATCGCTGGGAGACTAGTTGGCGATCCAAATTTTACATATTTGTCTCTTCTCTCGGTATATGAAATGCTCCATGTATTCGGCGATGAGCCGGAGGAGCCTGTTAAACTTGCCTTGAAAGGCCGGGAGGAGCTCCGGGAAAAACTTCAAGCTCTAGGCCTAGATGTTTCTGAGTATCTCGACTTGGTCTTAGAGCATGATGTGTTCAAGCTGAAGCTTCTGCTTAACAATCCAGCGAAATTCTTTGAAATACTATACTACATGTATAGATATGATGAACTAATCAACTATAATAAGATCTACATAGCCACAATACTCCTCTTGATCGCAATGCAGGAAATAAATAACAAAGCCAAACTAAAGATGATAGTCGATGAGTTTGTAAAATACGCCGAAGAACTGGACGCCTATACAGCAACATTCGAGTACATTGTCATGGATCACGGTCCTGAAGAACAAGAAATAGATGGAATTGCAGAAACAGATGAAGAAATCAGACAAATACTGGGGCTAAATCAATGATTACGAAGAACAAGCATCACCTAATATTTAGCAAAGCATTCAACAGAGTAGCTAGAAAACTAGAAGGAAAATACAAGGAGATCCTCGAGAAAAGACTCAAAGAAATAGCCAATGAACCATTGACTGTGGGAAAAGAGCTTAAAGGCCCCTTCAAAGAAATAAGGGCAGCCAGACTAAATAGACGGTACAGGATCTTCTACAAGATACCCAGAGAATGCCATGTACAATTAATCAATATATATCATAGAGAAATAGCCTACAAGTAAACACTATATAATAAAATATACACCAAGTTCTAGAAGCATTAGTGAACAGTCTTAGCATTGATTTTGTGATGGATGAAAGATTATCCGATCGTTTTTGATATTAAAAGATCATTGGCCGTTACTAATCTCTTCCTAATTCACGAGATCTTAGATTAAGATTAAAGCTATGTTTATAATTAGTATTTTATTGTATTTTTCATTTTTATTGAGGAAACATTTATTTTTGTTGGTATGATTTTTCTTACTGGTGATTATATGAGTATGATTAGGTATGCGTATACCGTCATACCTATCTTCATTGCCATATGTATAATACTAGCTAGCAATGTTGTATTTTCTCAGACAGTATCTATTAACGAAGAAAAGAATATTGAATATAGATATTATTGGAGCATAGAACCCAGAACCCTATTTAAAGAAGGAACAATAATCAAGGGGACAATAATTAGTGATAGACCTATTCATGTTTTAATTCTTCTGGATGACAATCCAATATATGATGAGAGCGGTAAAAGCCTATATAATATCAATATACGGACACAATATGATGGTTATATCAAAATAGAAATCAAGAATGATAAACCAGATCTATATGATTATGGCAGCATAGTGGTTGACCCAGGAGACGTGTATAGCAAGACATACTATATTTCATCAGGTGAAAACGTTGAAATAACCGCTACAATATCAGGCGGCCACGGTAATGATGCTGATATAAAAATCTATGATCCCAATGGATATCTACTCATAGGTGGTAGATATAGTGATAGCTTCAAATATAGATTTACAACAAAGACATCAGGAGAATACAGAATCGTTTTCGGCAATACGTTCTCCATCATAAGCAAGAAATATATTGATTACAAAATAGTAGCAACAAGCCCGAGAGATGTAAAAGTTAATCTGCAAATAATACCTCCGACACCACAAAGTACAACTCCAACCACACATGAACTACAGACCTCAAACGCAAGGAATGACGGAGTTGTAAACGTACAGACACTTATTATTCTAATTGCCATATTGGCTGTATTAATAGGTATACTGATAGGGCTCATAATTGCTAAACATAAGAAATAATATTTCAAAAACACAATTACCAAAACTATTTTTATAATTAACACTAAAATGAATATCATATCATATTTTGATTCTATTTCTGATATAACCATCGACTAAAGTTTCCTGGCTCGGGGCCATTTGTTTACATAATATCTAAACCTTGGTGATCACCCCTCTTGAATCGAGTTGAGTTCAACTAATTCCATATCAAGAATACTTTTTACACACTGCGTGTTTTGCACTATGTTGATCAGTTCGAGTAGTGTGTTTTGGTTTGTGGGTAATTAATAATTGTGTTAATGTGTAATTCTTTTTGTGTGGGAGGGTTTGTGTGATGATTAGGGGGCTCTGGGTGAAGAACTTTAAGTCTTTGAGGGATTTATTGCTGGATTGTAGAAGGGTTAATGTGTTTATTGGTAGGCCTAATACTGGTAAGTCTAATATATTGGAGGTTATTGGTCTACTGGGTCATCTATATTATGGTGGTTTGAAGAGTTTTGTTAGGTATGAGGATTTGTCTAATCTTTTCTACGACCAGGATCTAAGTAACAATATAGTTGTAGATGTAGAGCTACTGGATTCTAAGTATAGATTAAAGATTACACATCGCGATGGTTTGCTCAATGGTTATTTAAAGAAAGGAGAGACTAGCAATTCTGAACGGGAAGTGTTCTCATATGATTTTAAAGGTAGTGGGGGCAGAAGTATTATCCCTGAATTTCGGGTTTTCAAACTCTATAGATTCACGGCCAGGGATAAGTTTAGCTCTAAGGAATCAGGCTCGCTTCTACCACCGCACGGGGATAATTTGTTGAGTGTTATCATGGGGAACAAGGGGATCCGCAGGCTTGTTAGAAACATACTTGCAGAATACGGTCTTAGACTTGTTCTCAAGCCTGTCGAAAATAAGATTGAGTTTGAGAAAGAGATCGACGACATCGTAATCTCTTACCCCTACTCCTTATTATCGGATACCTTGCAGAGGATAATCTTCCATTTAGTGGCTATCGAGTCCAATAAGGACTCAATCATTGCCTTTGAAGAACCTGAAGCACATGCTTTCCCCTACTATACTAAGTTTTTAGCTGAGAGGATCGCGCTAGACAAGAACAATAACCAGTACTTCATATCAACACATAACCCGTACTTCCTACTCTCACTTATTGAGAAAACCCCGCTGGACGACCTAGTAGTGTTCATAACATATTATGAGGACTACCAGACAAAAGTAAAACCGCTGAGCAAAGAGGAGATCGAGAGAATACTTGATCTTGGCTCTGACGTGTTCTTCAATATAGAATCGTTCATCCGAGGGTAACCGATGATACTGGTAGAATGCAAACCCGATGAAGCACTAGTCAGGATACTGACGGGTTCACATATCGTTATCCATTGCGGTAATAAGTCGGGAGTATGCAGGATGCTCTCAAAGAAATACAGGGGAGCAATAGGCCTTGTAGATCATGATCCAGGAAGTGCTCAGCCGGGATACATAAAGAATCTAATGAGAAATAATAATGTCAGGAGAATAGACGATATAACCATACTATACGATCCCGCCAGAGACAATTACATCATAATGCTCTACCCTCACCTAGAAGGATGGATCCTAGATTCAGCCAAGAAAGCAGGAGTAAAACCGGACAAGTATAATCTTCCCAACGATGAGGACAGACTTCACAAAGAGATAAATACAAGAATACAAAACTTCGAGCGTCTTCTCCAAGAACTAGTAATCAAGAGCCAGAAACTAGCATTACTACGTGAAATACTAGAAAAACCCAGAGAATACTACTAAAGAACACTATAAACAAAAATATATGAAAAATGAACATAGCAATGCTACTGTAACTGTTACCGTACATAACAGTTCTCCTATTACAATTTTCCAATGCTCTGAACAGTGTTCGGTCTCATTTCCTATCAATAGAATACATTCCGCGAACTACTGTTTTCTTGTATATATTGAGGAACACTTCGAGCGAGTTATTAATGAAAAACTTGAATTATTTATAGTTGCTCTTCGTAGCATGATATGATAGATTGATAATGTTACTAGTTTGGTGCTGTATTTTTATTTCTCTATGACATATATCTCCATATATGGTGGTACCTTATTGTGTCGGGAAAAATAGTGAAAAGCGTAAAGGCAGTATTGGCGCTGAGCCCTCCAGGACTGAACGTTGATTCTGTCGAACTAAACTTGAAGCTAGATAGGCTAACAGTTCTTGTTGGCCCAAACGCATCGGGTAAAACAACTGTTCTCCAAATAATAGGTTATCTACTCTCTAGCAGACTTGACCCTATGAATAGCTCACTTGGTTTCGCCCTGACACGAACTCTACGTCCAACTGGTAGTATTCCGGAATACATTGCCGGCACACTAGAGCTTGGCGGCAAAAATATACATAGCATACTCATAGCACCTCATATACTAGCACTATCCCCATCTAATCTTCTCCAGAAAATCATTGATAGTTTAGATCTAAAACCTGATTTTTCAAGAATACTTTTTCGGGAAATAGAAAATGATCTATTGAAATATATTCGTTCGATAGATATAGTTGATGAAAAATATAAGAAAATATATGAAAAGGAAGGTGGAAGTGAATTATTACTTTCACCAAGAGTAAAAAGTTATTTATTATTAAAGAATCTTATATATGAGATATTCGACAAAAATGTAAGAATTGGTGTATCAGATCCTTTTTACGGTGTTGTATCACTAGATGAGAAAGCCCTGGAAGATGATACGTCAAGACTTCTCCGGTATCTCTTAGGTATTAGGAAAGAGCGGATCAGAATAGGATATATCATTAATAGTTCAGAAAAACTTGAGAAAATAGTATTGGTTGGACCAATTGGTTCTGGAGCAATTGTTTTTAAGAGTAGTAAGGAAGCCTCCACCTTAGATATAGCGTCCGTTATGGTGTTTCATCCCGGCTTTATATTTCAGGCCGGTGTGTTCGAAGGACTATATAGTTATTATGCCAAGAAAGGTTTGCCGAGGGAAGAAGAAGCTCTAAATCTATTAAGAAAATATATTAGATGGGTTAAAGGATACGAGGTATTGTATCGTAGACTATTTCTTAAATCTAGTGGTGACGGTGTTAGGGTATCCGTTTATAGTCTTAGTGATGGATATCGTGTAGCCGTTTTTATGAGTCTTCTCTATGCATTATCGAGGGGTAACACTGTTTTTCTTATTGATACTCCCGAGGCATTCGTTCATCCCGATGGTTTATCCTTGATCGCGGACTTCATTGTGGGCTTAGTTAAGGAAGGTAACCAAGTTATTGTGGCTACTCAGAGCATTGAATTTCTCGAAAGACTTCTTTCAAGTAGTAAACAGCATGGAGTGTTGGAAGATACTCTTGTTGAAAGAATAGAGCTGACTTCTGATGGCGTTATAAGGCCTGCTGGAATATGGAGTGGCGAGGTTAGCTTAAATAGTATTAAGGATCTAGGCCTCGATCTTAGAAGATAATCTTCTTTTCTCGGTGATAACTGGATGAATGAGCGAGCCATACTCCTAATTGTTCCCGGCAGAACCGATAGGGCTTTCTACAAGGCATTCATTAGGGGGTTCTTTAAGAACGTAGAAGATATAAGGATACAAGACCTAGATAGGAGAGATCTATCTGAGTTTAAGGAACAGGTTCTAAGCAAGATATTGCCATACAAATTAGATACTCGCATCTTAGCAAGGAACGCATCATTAATGCTAGAATATAAGGGCATGGATAAAGTATATGTGGTTATAATGCCTTCAAGGACAAGAGTTACGCAAGAGGCACAGTTTATCCTTGAATACTTTGCCGGTATACAATACTATGAAGGAATAGTCGATTCAATAATCATTATAGAAGATGCCGAGGATAAATCCTTTGAAGAACAATTAAATAATCTCTACCAGTCAATTACATCGAGAATACGACTAGGTGATAAACTCGCCGAAGGAAAATACTATAGATGCTATACACTACTAAAGCATAACAACATAAAAGTATGTTTTATGGTTCAAGGACTCGAAGAGACCCCTCTAACAAATAAACATGCAATTGAGGACTTCATAATATATACTTTCCAGGACGAACTGTTATCGAGTCCTCTAAAACCATGTATCGATACTATAAAATCAATAAGCAAAAAGAATCTCCACAAGAAACTAGCAAAACTGATAGCTCTAAGCAAATGCTACCATGATCTGGACGAATTTATCTTCAATGCCATATCTGTCGCCGAATATGATAAACTAGTTCAAATACATGATGGCTTAAACATGATCATTACTACAATAAAATTATCGAAAAACACGATAATCAGATAAAATTACTAAAAACAGCTTATCAATAGAACCGTTATGAATTTCATTATCATTTAATAAAAATATTATGAGATATACTAAGATACTGTAAGCTTGGGTTAGAGGATCTTGTTTATGATTGTTGAAAATATAGCTACTAGCTTCCTAAAATGTATCGAAGAACTTAAGGAGGAAGATACTAACAGAGAACACGCTGAAAGAATACTGGAATTATAATATTCATAGTTATTTTCAATACTGTCTTATTATTGCCGCTTATTATGAGGGACTTAAGGGAGTGCCTGAATATAAACTTCGTCTAATCAAGCCTATAGATAAATACCTTGTAGATTCAAGACTTGGAAGTAAGAAATCTAGATATATGAGAACAATCAGAGTTGATGTAGGTTTCATCAAGGAAGGCAAGCTCCCAGTAATAGGAAAATCTATACACCTGATGAGATACATGGATGCCTGCCCTCCAAAGAACTAGAAGTACCATGGATTACACCCTATGACAAGCTATTGCATATAGCTGATAATGAGGATCGCATAAAGTTCATGATCCTGATAATTGGTTTATGGGCCATACCTCCATGGAGAGATGTAAAAAAGAAGAAACTAGAAGAATGGTATCAATATTGGAGAAAATTAATAGATCAAATTACATGCAGAAAACAAGTAGTGACAGTATACGTTAGAGGATTGGATAATTTATTTCCCAATACGATTAGTTAATCTAAAAATAATTAATTTCGATCTACTCCATGCTGGGAGCCGGCTTATATAGAATTTCAGCCATTTAAGATCATAGCAGTTATGCAGATCCTTATTAAAAACATCGACAAGTTTAGATAGCATTATGTATAACTTGTCATGGTCGACATGGCCATCTTCATCCATAGATTCCCCTATAGCCAGAGGAAGAAAACCGACAATATCTATAACAAGATTGAATGGTAGATCAACGTAACGTAGTTTCTTACAGCCTATTCTAACATGCCTTGATATCATACGCGATAACACTAGCTCGATGGGTACGGATATTAGGCCGAGCTTGTTCGGATGTGTTTTCAAAAATAGTCCACCCAATGATCCACGTATTGAGGACCAGAGATAAAATATGAGGTATTAAGAGCAGGTAATGTAGGGATTAAGGATTGTTCATTGAGGCGTATCATGTTCTTAGAGGCAATGTATTAGTTTTTAGCATCGAAAAAACTTGTATGGCTTTATCTTAGTTGATGAAACCGAATAATTAGTAACTATTATAATATCGGTGTTTTAAATATAGTATTGTGAACAGGCCGCGGAGTGGCCCCCACGGTGAAGGAGGGATGAGCCGTGGGCTACTTGCCGTGACGCGGCCTGGGTCATCCCTTTACTTATTTCTCGAATTCTTTTAGCTTCTCCCAATATTTCCTGGGATTATCTAGCATTAAACGAAAATAGTTCGCTAGATTATCAGCTATTGTCATTAAGTTATCCATGTATCGCGGTTTAGGAGAACTCTCTAAGACCTTTTGTTTATAACGTATATTCTTGGATAACTTATCATCCACTACGACGATAACGGGGCGGTACATCCATATGATCTTGTTCACCTCATCAACAATCCTAGCTATTCTGACCACTTCAAGCACTCTACTAAGCCTAGCAAATCTCTTCTCAAAGAACTTGACATACCTTGCCTTTCTACGTGATGGGACTCTACGGAAATGCTTAAGCCCAGTACAATACTGTCCAAAAACACGTGATTTTAATATATGTTCATAAGAACCGACTATAGCTATAACCCTGCCACCGTCTTTGCTACGATCAATAGTCATTACTAAATCCCTGTCTACACTTAGTCACCATTTTATACTAAACAATCTTTACTATGAATACATGATAACTCATCAATAGAATTTTCTCTCTGACAAGGTAAGAGAGCAGCTGACAAACAAATACATGAATAGTATTACCCAGATATTCCAAACTATAAATAAGAAGCATGCTCATAACTCGATTGCCCTGGTTTTTTGAACATCAAGAACATACATTGTCAAGCCAATCACGACAACCACAACGCCTTCTTTTTCCAATAAATCTAAAAACGCTCAGCTACTATTCATATAACTCATACTTAAATTGACAGATGATAACATTAACATAGAAAGCACCAAAAGATTTTAGCCTCTGTGTTCATAAACTGTTCATTTACACGACCCTATGTGAACAATTGTTTATGAACGTTCATTTTAGCCTCATCGTTCACGAACGTTCACTTTCAGAAAACAACTAATACAATAAATACAGCAAACAATACGTAACAATAACGAACAATGCAATACTCCGCTTAACTATTAATAGCTGGCTTCAACACACCTTAAAGGACAAGATAATGGTTAAACGTACATCCAGCATTATTTTTTCTATACTACTTTCTTCATCGTTCACAATCACTACTATAAGGATAATGAGCAATATTTGATATTAGATTTGTGAACGATGAGAGTTAGATGAAAAGTGAACAATCTATTGGAATATGAACACAAAGTGAACGATGAAAGACTCTCTGATTGTTCTTGGTATTAAAAGATCATCGGCCAATACTAGTCTCCACATTATACACGGAGTCTTAGATTAGAGGTTAAAACTATGCAGTACCTACATGCTTGGCTGGATAGATAATTGTTTTGCATAGATGTGATGTTTAGAGGATGTTATTTTGGATTATATGTTATTAGTTTAATGGTGCTCATCATATGGGCTGCTATATTGATGGGGGATCTAATAGTTAATAGTTGCTATTGATTCTAGAAATACTAGAGTTAAACTCATAATGAGGAACATTGTAATTGGTAAATGCATATCAGATTAGCTATCGTTGTAATTTAATTACCTTAATTGTTCTCTTTCTAACTATGATCAGTTTGTTGTATGGATTTTCTATTCTTTCCAGTGCCGAGAGTATTCTTTCAACAATATATCGGGGATTTAATGGAGGTATTCTCAGTAAATAATTCCTGGAGCACAGGGTCGTAGAAGCGCTATTCTACCGAAATCTTTGTCAAACGTTATTATGATTCTCAACTCCTTTACGGCTAGCTCCACTACTTCTTCATCGCTCATGCCAGGCCTTATCTCCCAGACTGAAACAACATCATACACTTTTCCTCTAAGTGCAATGATAGCGGTTCGCGGTATATTTTCGTCTGCGAGAAACCTAGGCCTTGACAATGACTTCTTCCCTCAGAACTCTAGCAGCATACTTGATTGCAGCTAGTATGTCTTCTCTTGTGAGGTGTGGATACTCTGCTAGGATTTGCTCGATGCTCCAGCCATTGGATAGTAGTTCAAGAATGAAATATACTGTGATACGTGTCCCATTTATTACGGGTTTGCCACCCATGATCCTCAGGTCAACTATTATTCTTTCTTTTATCTTTGTTCTAGTCATTCTTCTCTCCCTAGGCTATATTATAGCAGGGCTCTTTACCCGAGTTGCTCTGATCAGGAATTATCTTAGATAGTTCCTTTAAAGTCATTTTTGTGTTGAATAATGATTCATGGGTTTATTTGTTTTAATCGTTTTGTTCTAGGTATTGTTTTATCTTTTCGATGATGTTTCGGATTTCTTCATTTGTTTCTATGTTTTTTCTTAGGAGGTTTTCCACGTATTTTTCTCCTTTTTCACTCTTTACTCTCTCCCTGTATCTTGGGTCATTACATATTCTCTTATCCAGTCTGCATAGGAATGCCTCTTCGATGTTTGGGTCGAAGATTATTAGGATTATTTCTGTTCCGGTGATAGTTGATCTGCACATATATATCCTGTTATCATCTATGTTTATTCGATCACCTCTTTCACATATTTTATCGATGAATACTGATCCGCCATATTCTTTATCTATGATAGCTATGTACTTGTCCAGTGAACCCGGCCTCCTAGCTAGGCTCATAAAATGCTTGATAATGGTATCTCTCCCCATATATCTACGGTGACGAATCCTCTCTTTATTTCCCAGAGCCATAGATGCCACAGCCTTGTTAGCATAGCACTCGCAAAATACTGGCTCGTCAGGCGGCATTTCCGCATTACCTTAGAATTATAATGTCTCCTCGTCTAGGCTGATATTTAGTTCTCGTAGCAGCTCAGCAGGCCTCATGATCATAATTTCGAAAGATGTCATGAGCTTCTCGGCAAGCTTATCCATAGGCAGTTGGATAACAACTGTTCCTTTTCTAGGCTTCTCGAAGACATAATACGTAGTGATCTGTTCTCTCGGCAATAGATCCCAGAGTTTAGACACGAGCAAATTATTATGCGTACTAATAACAACATAGACCCCATTATTAACAGCGTTTTTGATCGCTTCACCCAGAACCTCGAAGCTATAGGGAAAAACATGAGCCCCCGGCTCTTCAAGCATCACTATATTGGTCTTCGCATCATAGATCTTCTTCACAGTAACAGCAGATCTAAGAGCAGCCAAATAATAGATCATCCTGAGCACAGCATCCGATACCAAACTAGGTGTGAGCGAAACCGGCTCCTTAAAGAATATAGGCTCCATCCTTCTTTTATCATAGATTACCTTTAGACCAGTACCTAGGGAGTCCAACCACTCATTAATCTTATCTAAGACATCAGTAGCTATGTTTAGTATCGAAGCTATATTTGAAGCATCCTCAAGCAAAGTATACTTATAGCTCTCACTAGGCTCATTATAACTCATTATCTCGTTAATCCTCGTATTAACACCAAACCTCTCATACCCATACAACCTGATCTCGGGAAATCCCGTGCTCAACTCCTTTATATCAGCTCCTCCCAGCATTACAAGCTTATCTAGCGCCGATCTGATTTTGTCATAAATATCTTTGACAGGCTTGTAATGCTTGTACAAACACCCGATAATATAATATTGTATTATATTGCTTAACAGAAGCTTGACATCTTTATTACTAATAAACCTATGATTTAATCCTGGCAAATAACCAGATATATTTACACTAGAATGAAGATCTCCATGCTTGATCTTAAAACTCATTTTTAAAGGATTAAACGTTATATTGACGACTCTTGTCACATCGCTATAGTAAAAGATTTCTTCATAGTTCTTTGTCCTAATAAGCGAATTAATGATCCTGCGCTCCCTGGATACAGTCTGTTCTAAACTATCTAAAGCACTGTCTTGTCCGCTCTTCCCTAAAACGTATCTGAAAAACCTACCAATAAGGCCGACAAGCGACAGGGCCTCCATTATATTTGATTTACCACCGCCCGGTGGGCCAACCAATATGGTTAACGGCGATAACTCTAAATCAGTCCTCGCAATAGACTTATAATTCTCTATGGACACTCGTCCCAAGGTCTTTAACCCTCTCTCCTTATCAAAAATACTTATTCATCATTAATCAATTCGATAACACGATAAAATAATGTATTTGTACATAATTCATCGAGTAAGTGAAATATTCTGATCCTAATCGATGATTATTTAGTTATAAGTGTTTGTGAAACATTTCTGTGCTCTTATTTTATAATAATTGGTTTTGCCTGGTTTTCCTTGAATACTATTATTTCTATGTGGTCGGCTGTGTGTTGTAGGCTTGTTAGTTGTATTAGTTCTTTTACGTGTTGTAGTTCTATGGGGTCGTGTCGGCCGTAGATTAGGAAAGCATAGTATTTCTTGTCTCGCCCTTGTTTCTGCTGTAGTGTTTCTATGTAGGTTTTGAGCTGGATGACCGAGTTTTTCTGCTTAGTGCTAGTCTTTACTTCGACTACCAGGACTATTTCTGAACCGTGATCGCATAGGAGGTCCGGGCGTAGATCACTATCTATGCCTCTATCGGAAAGGCATACCAGGTTGTATGGCTCTATGTATTTCTCGCCGAGATAATGGAGGGCCTGGCGGAGTATCTTGTCGTGTACTGCCTTGTTTTTCTCACGCCCAGAGTTTTTCATGAGTTCTTCTATGCTCTTTGTTCTCTGCCTGTCTAGATCCAGTATGGATGCCAGCCTGCATATTCTCCTTAATGGACAGACCCAACAGTACGATGTCTCTATTTCTCTGTTGCATAGCCCTAGAATCACGGGTCTCGACAATACGTAGTCGTACTTTACCGGGTCTGCGGGATTAATGGTTCTGAATATCTTTGCTATTCTGTGGACTGTTCCCCTACTGCGTGGCAACTCCCCGGTTACCCCCAGAAAAACACGGGGAACCGTCCGAGCGATCTCGGTCCCCAACGGGACAAGCAATCTTCCCCTGTCCAGTAACCCGCTCCAGAAACCGAGATCGGGGAACTCATCTCTAACCATCCAGCGGAGAAACAAGTTAATCCTCTTATGTGGTGAGCTAGGCCTTGAGGACAAGAATATCTTCAACTTCTTCTCTAACACGGGATCCTGTTTTCCACTTATCTCGTCCCATAAAGCCCGCGATACACAAATGTCTGGATCACTGGTACAACCTCGTAGAACCTCTTCCCAGTCGACACGGCTATAGAGGCGGAGGAGAAATCTGAACAACGAGCCATCCTTATCAAACCTGTGCAGCGAGCCAAAACTATACCTAAGACTATCTATGACCCTTCTAGAAATGCTCTCATCCAGTAAATCAAGAATCCCCAAACCATGGCTAGACAAATAATTGATAATAAATAGGAAAACGAGACCTGATCAGACCCACACGCATCTGAAAATCATACAACGCCGACAAAAAAGCAACAGCGCCAACCTCAAAAGGATCACGGCCTACAAGCTCCATATACTTATGGGGAACACTAAGCATAGAAGTATCAAGATAACTCCGTGAAAACTGATCATACAACGAGTCAAGAACAGAACGGGTATCACTAATCATTTCCAAATGTCCACCACGAATAATCCCTTATCAATACAACAATATAAAAACAAGGCATAATCCAAGAACGTATCGGGACTCCATCGTTTATATTCACACTATAGATCCAATCTAACAGTAATCTAATGGTATATGCAGAATGCATGTAATACATAAAAGATAAAGACATGATAAAACAGTTTCTTGCTCAGCCTCTGAACCCCATACACCTACCGATATTGGCACCAATAAAATAAGATGATTTACACAAAACATAGTTGATCAAATAGGAATATGATAGCATTAATAAAAACCTGACAATAACCATTAAAGGCGAATCCATTAGCTAAGCCGAAGCTATAAACAAGGTCTTCAAAAACTCAGCAATAGAACCAATATCAAGCGCTATTACAGTCTTCTTTAACCTCCTTACCTGAAAGACCGTGAGACCAATGATGAAATATGTTACAATATCGAATAACCCAAGATTAGATAAGAAGTTCACCGAATACAATAGTGATCACAATAATAGCACTCCGATAATCCCCCTTATAAATAAGTGTTTAGATGATCTTATGATCTGATCCTTGTCATTGTTTTTCATCAATTCTAAGGCGGTCCCTAGTCCTTCCTTATCAAGTGATAATCCATATTTTCTCAGAGTCCTTCTAAGCAGGAAAACAGATATTTGTTTTCACCGGATCGTCGGGAATAATTTCTTAGTCTCTCCGTTCGATAATGAAAAACCGTTCCGTATAGTTCAGTTATTTCACACCACTCATTCTAGTAATTTTATCCATAAACTGAAGCGCCCGGGACAACTGGGGAAGTCCGTTTTCGAGTCTCTCACGTAGCCGGAGAAGCTCTTCAACATTTATACATTATTGCCTCAAGAAATCAGATCTTATATTGTTAGTGAGCTTCTCCGTGAAGTAATCAGACGTAAAATCATAACGGTCTCTACGCGAAAATAGTGCCCAATGAATGCTCCTATCTAGACCTTTCAGCATATCTCTGCTTTCAATTCTATATATGTTGATACTGAGAAGAAATGAGCCTCGAAGACAAGGTAATCATACTTAAAACTTTCAATTCTATATATGTTGATACGGAGGTCAGGCACCCGAGACTCCAGGCAGCAGCCCATATCGCTTTCAATTCTATATATGTTGATACTCGAAGTCGTAGACATATCCCTCATATTCTTCTTCATCTTTCAATTCTATATATGTTGATACGTATATGCTTTTCTTATTCTTGGGAGTATTCGTTTGAGACTTTCAATTCTATATATGTTGATACTGCTTAGCGTCCAGCTCCTCTAGTGCCTTCTCATATCCCTTCTCTTTCAATTCTATATATGTTGATACACGGCTCGAAGTTTTTCTGGCTCTGATCTATTCTTTGCTCTAACATTATATAAGTTTACATAGATCACGGTCTCTGCTTCGAGTCAAGTTCGACCAGTTTTCTATATTCAGAATACTCTCTACATACTACTGGTTTTTGTATAATGTTGATCACTTCGACTGGTGCTCTATTTAGTCGATGTAATATGGGGTTAGTGTTTTTACGTTGCTGGGCTAATATTGTTTTTCTGGGATTGGAATGTTTTTCTGAGATGATTGTTCTTGTCTGAGATTAAGACTAGGATTTCGAAGAAGTTTACCTTGTATATTCCCAAGGCTATAGCTGAGGCTGTAGGGTTGAGGGAAGGCTCCATTGTTAGACTTAGAGTTGAAGGTTCTAGGATAATTATTGAGCCTATTCCTGATCCATTTGATTATGCTCTCAAAGGCCCAAAATACGCTAGGATCAAGTTCGAGGATTTTGAGAGAGTCTGAGGAAATGCAGGATGAGCTCTTCGGATAAGCTGCATTTGCTCCTAGATTCTTCGTACCTGCTACCAATACTCGGCGTAATGGTTGAAGGAGTTGAAGATACCCTACGTTTGCTTAGAGATTTAAGACTTGAAAGAAGACTTGTTATCTATTATACACCATTCAATATTCTCGAGATCATGGGTAAGATCTCAAAGCTGGAGTACGATAAAGAAGTCCTGCAGAGAGGCTTAGAACTAATACGTGAAGAATTCAACAAGATAGAGCCAACCATAGAGGGATACATAGAAGCAGTCGAACTAAAAAGAAAGGCTTCAAAGACCTAATAGACCTCTTACTCTATACAACCGCTAAGACGAGAAAACTAAAACTATTAACAAGAGATGAGAATCTAATCAGATTTCTACGGGAAAACAATGAGCCAATAGAACCGATAATAATATATGAAAAATATTTTATTAAAAATCATTCTTCAAAACAAAAGCCACAAAAATAAAACCCATAACAATTCTAATGCAAATTAAAGAAAAGAACTCCATCCCGTTTTTCAACTACAATTAACATCATCACCGACCAAATCGCTCGATAGTGCCAGAACGAAAGCTCAAGGCCTATACATTTTCAATTCTGTTTGTATTGTTACTCAAAATATGATGAGCAGAACATACAATATAACTCTGTTTATGATGTTATTAATCAAAAGCAAACAATTCTAGCTTTATGGCTCCTCCTGATAAGTATCATCCACAGATAATGTTCTAATTAATATTGTTATAGTAGTCTCAACGTCGAGTGATTAAAACAATGTTTAATAGACAACTATTTTTAATATTTTCTAAATTGATGAGACTATTTCGATATTTTATGCTGGTTTGGAGGAGTAGCTATGTCTGGAGCAATTGTTTATCCTCGCACATGGGTTAAGGGGCTCGGGCTTCCTCTTGTTAGTGGTGTTAGCGAGGATGTATTGGAAAACAGTATACGGCATATTGTGGTGAAATTTAAGGAGCTTATCGGGGAAGAACTGGCCGAAAAACTAGATAAGGCGCTAGATGATGCTCTTAAGAACGAGATCAGTAAAGCCCTCAATACGGACAAATTAGATGAAGAACTTTACCTGCTTGTGGAGAAGTTCTGGATAAGGATAGCTTCCCCACTGAGCCAGGTCAATGATATGCTTCTAGGCAGTATAGATAAGAGCTTTCTCAGAGAACTTGTTGAGTTAGAGAAAAAGATCGGGGAGACACTGGCTAGGATGATAAGGAGAACAAACTATAAGTACGCCGAAGAACTGGTATACGGCCTATCAGCATTGATAGACTATGATAAATGGGTTATCGAAAAAATATTCCAGCTAGGCATCGACGCATTCGTCAAGAAACTAATTGACAGAGCTCCCAAAACATTCATAGAATTAATTAACTACGCATTATACCTGATCTTCACATGGATAGCCTCCACCGCAGCCATACTAGGCATAATTAAAGAATACAGAGAAGAAAACCTAGACAAACTAGCCAAACTATGCAAACAATATGCAGAAGAACTCGAAGACTACATAGACACACTAGACATACTGCTCAACGACGAAACATACGAAGAACTAGCAAGACTAGGCCTAGTTAAGAGGCAACAGTAAATGACCTGCAAAGCAGAACTAAGAAGACCCGCCGAGAAGTTCCTCAGAAAAGCCCCTCGAGACGTAGCACGAAGAATAGATGAGAAAATAAAAGAACTACGCGAAAACCCAGTATGCGATAAAAGACTTAAAGGCATTCTCAAAGAACTATGCAGAACCCGTGTAGGTCCCTATAGAATAGCATACCGAATAAAACCCTGTACAATAATAATAGTAGACATAGGACACAGAGAAAAATTCTACGACCAACTAAAACTCATACGATAAAACAACGATTGGAATACATTCCAAACCACCCACAGCAATTTCCTACAATATAATGAGCAAAACCCTCTCAATACTGTGTTCAATATTTAAGTAAGCTATTAGAACGGATATTTATAACATACATACTACGCTACTTCATTTCAATTCTATTATTGTTGTTACATATGATTATTTGTACAAAACATGGTTGATCAAATACAAATCGAAGCACAAACAAATTACTAGCTAAGACGAATGATAAAAAGAAAACATATTCATTCATTAATGCATTTTCGAACGCTTAATAACATGGATTATTACTATTAATACTACTCCTGCAACTATTATTCCTCCGATGATGTAGTAGAAGTGTTTTTCTATTATATTGGGCTGAATTATTGTAATTTGGTAGCTAATGTATTTACTACTTATAAGTGATTGTCTATTATCAAATATTATCTCATAAGTTCCGGTTTCATGTGCCTTAAATGATATGTGGAAGCTTTCCACGTAATTCACATTGTTTATCAAGGGCTTCCCATCGGGTGCCAGAATAGTTATTCTAATGTCATTATTGATTCCTCCTCTTATATTACCAGTAATAATTATCTTATCCCCGTCCTCTGCATTGAATTTTACAAGCCTTTGTTCTAGAGGAAAAACTAATAGATGATTACTATTAGAATCCGATGTAGTCTTCTTAATGGATGCATTACTGGTAGTGAAGTTCGAATATTCTGATGTTGTTGGGGTCGGGGACGGAGTCGGTGAGGTAGATGTTGTGGTCGGTGGCGACGCAGTAGTTGTTGTCTGTGGTGGGGTCGTCGTTGAAGCCATAATAGTTGTAGTAGTATAAGTCGTCGTGGTAATCGTGGTCATAGTCTGTGGTGCTGTGGTTGTAGTAACTGTATTTGGAGTTGTTGTTTGCCCTATTGTAGTTACCTCTGTCGTAGTTGCTGTGGTTGGCGGACATGTCGTAACGGTTGATGTTTCTTGAGAGCAAATCGGTGTAATTGAAAAGTATAATGATAATAGAATAAGAGTCGTTGTAATTAGTAGCCAGATGTACTTGTTTTTATCCATTTTTACATGGCACCTGATTCTAATAGTAATTCATATCGAATATAGCAAATATGTAATGAATAAGAATTTATTATTTTCTACATATTAATGATAAAAATATTTCAATTGTTACTATTACTCCCAGTAGTTAACGAGAATAAGAAGCCATCTATAGGATCTACAAGAGAAAACTAGCAGCAGTAGCCCTCGTCAAGACAGGCTTCAGAATAAGCTTTCAATTCTATTTTGGTTGTTACCCTGTTGCTGCAGCCTACAAGATCTGTTACACTGACATCTTTCAATTCTATTTTGGTTGTTACATTGGTCGAAGTCTCTTTGTCTGGATCCTTTTTCTGTTCTAATGCTATATTAGTCTTTGCGATCCATCGTCACAGCTTCGAACAGGGTTCGACCAGCATCTCACCACCAGAATAGCTACTGTGCACTATTGATTTTTGTATAAAATGGATCACTTCGAGTGGATTCGTTTTGGTAAAAAATTAGGGAGTATACTAGAGGATGATGTGGGTGTTTTTGTCTTCCAGAGGAATATAATAGTTTTCTGTTGGTAGTCTTGTGTGGAAAACCATGTATGCATCCATAAAGATGTATTATGGTAAAGAGGAGAGAGGAATCATTATGCTGATCTCGAAGTAGTCATGATTTATAAGCTCGATGTACAGGGAACGCTAGGCATAAGGGTAATGATAATTAGTTTAGTATTCTCGATCCTCACACCTATCTTCTACGGAAAAATTTGATGTTTTGCCACGGTCAACCCCAAAGAACTTTTTGAACATTTTCTCTTTATTATTACTTCTAATAGGTTTATCATCATTAATTCTCAAACTAGATCTCCTCCTAGTGTCTATGCTGGGCAAGATTTTTCTTTGTGATTGTTACATTGTTACCTGGTATTTGTTATTATGAGATTTAATCATAGGTTGTTGTTTGTCTTGTTCAGCTGATTGATTAGAGTCGTTCTCTATTGAATAACAATTGATTTTAACCCTGGGAATATACTTATTTTGATTGGGTGCGTATTTATGAAACGTTCTTTGCCGGTCATTATTTCATTGTTAGTTTTACTCAGTGTTATGTTGGCTGGTTCTACAGGTGTTTTCACTATACATGTTTATGGTGATGGGAGTATTGATGCTTCCGGCGTTATATCCGGCTTGTATCCTGGGATGTACAGGTATGGTGATACCAATGGTTCTATAGGGCTGGTGATCCATAATGATTATTTCGTCCTGAATATTTCTGGCACGGGATTATTGTCTGGCGTTTATCTCCAGGGATTGCGGCTTGTCATGGTTTTTGCTAGGAGTGTCCCCCATAAGGACACGTGTATTGATAGGATTAATGGTTCGCTCATTGTTTATCTAGGTAATGATAGTCTCGTCTCGGCCAGTTACAGGCTGGTCTCCACTACTAATACGAGTAGCCTCGTCACAGAGATGAATGGCTCGGTGATCTTGAATGGTGTCGGTGATGGAGTACGATATATTATGTATATTGTTAACTATACGGCAGAGGATCTATCAAGCATGCTGAGCAGCAGTAATGTTGAAGGCATAGTATTCAAGGAGTATAGGGCTACATGGATTAATGGTTCAGCCGTCAAGATATTGTTTGACATAGAGTTAAACTACACGTTATTATTCGATATACCGTTGAGCAAGACAGCCTTTATAACCGGCATGAATATCCCGTGGAACGGCAGCCTAACCTACACTCTCCAAAGGACGGGAACGAACGATACAGGCATCGAGCACTACTCGCTCAACATGAGGGTGTATAAAGACATAAACTCGTTCATCCTAGCCCTACACGGCTTCCTAGCAGCATGTATCACTACTAAGACCATAATAATATACAACAATATACCAACAATAATCACCGACAACATAGGCCTCCTAGGATCAATTGGTAGAAACCTCCTAATCCTACCATCAAACTCGACAATAAGATACAGTATAGGGCCTGACGGCTACATGACGATATGGTTCAAAACACCACGGTTCAAATCACTCACAGGAAAGAACCCCGAGGCGGCCCTGAAAGCACTATACAATATAGTCATGATCCTGGTTCATGAGCAGAAAGGAGGAAGCAACAAGACCTGCAACCCAATGGTTAAACTAGAAGTAGTATCAGGCCCATACATACCAGAAATAAACGGAACACTCCTTGGCCCGACAGCAACAATACCGTTCAAAATGCTACCTAAACTCGGATTCCTAACAACAAGCACAACCCAGACAACAACACACCGGACAACAACCACCAGCAATGAGCAACATACTAGCACAGCAAATACCACGACAACACCGCTCCAAAGGGGAAACAACTACGCAGTAATAGTATTCGCATCGGCTATAATCATAGCCGTTATCATCGCAGCACTAATACTTAGGCTAAAATACGGGAGATCCAGTTAATGGCTCTCCTAGATATCTAGTTCGTCGAGAAACACCACGCCAATCTTTCCTTAACTCGCCCGGAACACCCATCATTTATTTCTCGTACTTCTTGAAAACCAGTTTAGCGCCAAGGGCTTCGGCAGCAACGATAACATAGCAGTCCGCGAGAAATAAGTGTAGCTTCTTTTAAGCTCACCAGTGTTTAACACTGTTTTCC
This sequence comes from Desulfurococcales archaeon, assembly GCA_027067785.1. Lineage (GTDB taxonomy): Archaea > Thermoproteota > Thermoprotei_A > Sulfolobales > Desulfurococcaceae > JAADCY01. The sequence goes on from JAMOVL010000049.1 coordinate 21,663, forward strand.
TGTTGATCTCCACGGGCTTCGCCCTGGACAAGATCCAGAAAACATAGTTCAATGCTTCCCTATTAGGATTATGTATGCCTGCATAACTATAGATCCTTGAAACAACGTATAGTGTTTCAGAGAGAGTTATTGGAGTGATATAGATTACTTGATCATATGTCTTTTTCTCAAAGAGTTTCTTGATCTTCTCCCGGTAAGGACTACGCTTAATAACATATTCAACAATTACACTAGTGTCCAGAACTGGTTTCATCAGAAAACATCTCCTTATATCTCCTAGCCTCTTGTTCCTTCTCTTCATCGAAAATCTTCTCTACAACCTCTGGATCAACATCGACAACAATAGGTCTAAAAGGACGCAAAACGATCTTATCCCCGACAACCTCAGCAATAACTTCAGAATCCTCCTTTAATCCTACTGCTTCTCTCATTTTCTTCGGAATAATGATGATCCCTTTCTTTCCAACATGTAAAACTGCTCTCAACTAGCGCCACCAAATAAAAACTGGTAAGACAAAAACATTAAGTTTAAGTTTTCTGAATGTTTTACCCTACCACAGACGTTAAACATATTCTAGTTCTATTGTTATTGGTTTTGCTATTGTGTGGTAGTCTTTCCATGCCTGGATTATTGCTTGGTTTTCTCGGGTTTGTATTGTTAGGTAGTGTCGGTTTTGCTGTGATGTGTCTATGTAGATGTATCTTGTTCCCCAGGGTAGTATTGTTGTTTTGTAGCCTCCGCTGTGCATGTGGCCGTTAACAAGTATCCTGGGCCGAACAATCTCTGCTGCTCTAAACGCTGTTCTGCAGTTTATTGTTTCCTGCATGAAGGGGAAGAGGCTTGGGAGGCAGGGGGTCTCATGCATCAATAACAGGTCAACACGTTTACCCCTCAGCATAGAGGCAATCCTCAAGAACTCCTCAGGGGTTCGGCGGGGAACACCCCCGACAACACCGTCTCGGGGCGACACTATCCCGTTTACCCCTGCTATGCGGAGCCCGCCCAACACATATACCTCCCCATCCCTCATCAAGACGGGGAGACGTGGCTCCCGAGTATTCCAGAGACCACCCAGCACATCCATACGCTCATGATTACCATAAATAGACAAAACCAAAGTACACCTCAACAACTCCCCGAACTCCTCGATACTTATCGCCGTACCCCAATCACCACAACACAACAAAACATCAGGCCGGTGAAAACCGACAATATCGAGAAGCCACCCCCAAGCAACACTCTCATCAACACCACGAAAAACACGACGGTCATAATGAAGATCGCTTATAACGAGAAACTTCAATATAAGACCACCCAGGATTTAGGATATAATGTAATAAAACAATAAAAGCTATAATAACTCTTTAATCTCGGTTGATGAAACAATTAGCTTGGCAGACTCATGGTTTATATGCGTTATCAACATTTGTGCTCCCATTTCTATTTACTATGAAATATTTATCGGAGACCATACTTTCACTAATGTTAAATAATATAGTGAAGCACTATTCTGTACATGATTATCTCATAGCGGTTTCCAAGACCATGGGTTATCTGTGGTGTTTGTAGCTTTGTATCTTGACGTTATTATTAAGAGGTTTTTGATAGGTGTAGAAACCTGTTCTAGCGTGGACTGTGTCTTAGTAAGGCTCTCGAGCTCTGTATTGGAATTAGAGGATCTATCCAGGGAGTTCGGATGGAGTAGGAGGGACATTGTAAGGGAGTTTCTCCAGGATAAACGTGTAGAAACTATTATTGCCGGACTAGCGGGTACTGTTTCAACTGTTCTTTACAAGATAGAATCTGACCCAAGGTTCAAGGTGCTTAGACCATATAACGATCTAATATATGAAGCCATTATTCGTGCACAAGACAGGGGTGTTAAGCCTATTAGAAGCTTTGTCGAGGAGACGAGGCCACCCTTATGGAGAATTGAGTATAGGGAAAAACATCCTGATCATGTAGAAGAGCCGCTTGTCTGGGAGACTGGTCAAAAATCATCTGCCACGGAGAAACCCTCTGTTCAGCCAATGGTGTCTGAGCTTCGACAAGCCAGGACACGAGAGGCTCCGAAGGCGAAGCATGGCCGGTGCTGGGGCAGAATCGCCGCTACGATCATACTAGTGCTGGTAGTCGCGGTCGTACTCGGTAGATCATATTTCATCACCATGTTCGAGCCTTTCTTCGGAATTGGAACCACTGGTTCTACAGCTCCTATGGCTAGGGGTTATGGGGGAACATATCCTATCGGGACAAGGATATCGCTACCTACAACAACCCCGTATACCTATGGATTGTTCACAGCAGGTTCAAGTACAGCTAGTATAAGTAGTGCTGAAACCAATATGAATAAGCTTGTGCTCAGCGATCTACACATATATGTAAATGATACATACATATGGTTCTGGATAAGAACACGCCAAGAACCGCTCATAACGGTTGATGCTGGGGGGAGAGAGTTCGACATAGTCACCCATAGGCCCGGGCTACCGGAAAACGTGGCCGCAGATCTTGTTGTCGCCGATAAAAATGGTTTCACAATATACTTTGATCTAGACAAGCTCTTCAGCTTGACCGGCTATGCTAGCACCTACGAGTTCATAGTGTACCCAGTAGATCTAATGGTCAAGGCGGTAATCGATCCTTACAGTCATAAGGCTAGATTCGCCAGTGTAAAACATGTGGAAATAACTATTGAGAAACAAGGAATTCAGAACTCGATCTATGAGGTTCTCCTGGATAGCCTAGATAATAATACTTTTAATATATTGAGAAAAGCTGTATGGAATGATCAAATCCCCAAGGATAAAGCCTGGATTCTCTGGAGCCTAGTCAACTACACTATGCAGCACTTCACCTATGACTATTCTAAGGCGAATATGACAAATTTCTACATATATTATCCAGAGACAATGCTCAGACTAAAGAAAGGAGTCTGCATAGACTACGCTGTATTCTATGCTGTATCACTGCTTGCGGCAGGCTTCAAAAAAGCATACGTCTATACGGTAGAGACTAGTAGCGGCGGCCATGCCTTCGCGGCAGCAGAGATAAACGGTACATATTATGTCTTAGATCAGAGGCTCCCAGTCCCGGAGCTGAGCGATTATTACCAGTACTCCGAGATCATATTGGGGGCCAAAATAGACCCGAAAGGCTATGTCTACGAAGTAAAAATAACTAGCAATGGACCTAAAATACTGTTCCACAGCATTGATCTCTCTAGAATACCGGATGAATACCCTGCCGACAAGATAGACGGTAAACTAGTGTTTCAAACACTAATAGATCTAGCCAAGCTACTACATACAAAAGCATCCTTCGCCGTCGAAGCAGGCTCTAATGTATTAGAGTACGATAACTGGTTAACACTACATCTCTACACTCCTGCCATGGTGAAAGAATGGGCATTATTTGTCGCCGAAAGAATAGCCGGGGATCTCACTAGGTATGGTACCCATCCTGAATACGTAGCGATAAGACAGGTGGGGCCAGTATCTCTGGCTGTTTATTACAAGTAGCTATAATCCCAATGATATTATATCGACTACTTTGTCACGATACCTCACCGCTCTATTACGGCGAGCTATTATAAGATATTCAACAGCGTACTCGTCAAGCTTCTTGATCCTATCTTTCTTCCTCTGAAGACTAGCTATTATTTCCTCGGCATAGTAATCATCAATAATGCTCCATTTCACCTCGATCAAGCGGGCTTTCCGAGTCCTAGGATCTATGATTATTAGATCAACATCTATGTCCCTGTATAGATATTTCCCTACAATGGCCGGCCTGGGAACTAGTTTTCTCTTATACATTAGCGGTACTAGATCCCATACCACCTGTTCAAATGCCAATCCCATATATTCTTTGAGGAGCCCTTCTGCTTCGCTCCAAGCTTCGTCCTCAAGCTCTAGTTCGATTAGCTCTTTCACTTTTTCCACAACATAGTAGTAGAAGCGGAGGAAGTAATCGCTGTCAATATAATAGCCCCTCTTACCCCATAAGGGCACTATGCGCTTAATAAAGCCGATCCTCTCAAGCTTCTCGAGATAAATAGGAAGATGAGTCTTAGGAATACCAGTATACTCGCTGATCTTCCCCAGCCTATTATATCCATTACTTATTGCTTTCAGTATCCGTAAATATACAGATGGGTTTCTGAATTCTTGGTGGAGGAGAAAGTCCGGCTCGACATAGAGGACTCCATGTTTGCTGAACACTGTTTTCTTGAGGGCTTCGTTTAACCTATTATATTGTGCTAGTAGCTCGAGATAATATGGTACACCACCGACTACAGAATAGGCCATGACCCGTTCGTCAATACTATAATGTGGTAGAAATCCTTTGATATGCCACGGCTTAAAACTCGAGAGTTTAATGTTTTTAGTTCTTCTACCATATAGAGGGCTTCCTCCACCGATGACTTCTCTCTCAATAACTCCTATGAGACTACCAGAAATGATCAGAAGAATCTTTGTCTTAGGGAGAACGTTATCGACAAAGTATTGTAGCTCGGATAAAACTTGGGAAGATGTTCTCACCCAGTATGTGAACTCGTCGATTACTACCAGGTTGCAGCCAGCCTTGGTCAGATCATGGAGAAGAGCATTCAGAGAAGAGTATTCTTTACCTCGGCAGAAACCAGGATATAGTTTTTCGATGGAACTACATAGGCCGTTCAGGTTATCCTTATGGCTTGTGAGACGTGCCAAATAGTATACTCCATTATGTTTTTTAAGAAATTCCTGGAGAAGACGTGTTTTACCGATACGTCTCCTGCCGTAAAGCACCAGAAAACCAGGCCTATTCTTATAGGCTTCACCGAGAAGTGCAAGTTCTTCTTCGCGATCAACGAAGGTTGTTTTCTTGGACAAATAGTAACACCTAAAATATTATAATTTATGTGTTACTAATATCTCTATCTGCGTCAGCATGGTAGGTCGTAAAAAGATCAATTTATCATTTTGGATGGTCTAACTATACTATGGTGATGATAATGTCCATTCCTTCCCTCGCAGAACTTATATCCTTAAGAGGAAAACGAACACTTATTACGGGAGCTGCTGCGGGGATTGGCAGGGCCATAGCATTGCGATTCGCTGAGGCAGACTCAGACCTTGTCCTCGTCGATATAAATACTGAGGGATTGAAACAAGTTAAGCAAGAGATAAAGGAGAAATATGGTGTTGACACCGAGATCTATAGGGTAGACCTAGCGGTTAAGAAAGAAATAGATAATCTGTGGAGACAGCTCGAAGGCAGGGAACCCGATATACTCGTTAATAACGCAGGGATATACTTGTTCAGAGACTTCCTCGAAGTAGACGAGGATCTCCTTGAGAAAACCCTCGCGATAAATCTTAAAGCAGTTTTTCTGGATGTGCCAGCACATGATCAGGAGTAGGATCGATAAAGGAGGAGTCATAATCAACGTTGGAAGCATAGAAGCAGTACTACCCTTCGCTAAAGGCCTAGTCCACTACGATGCCAGCAAAGCAGGAGTCATGACATTAACACGTGCACTAGCAAGAGAATACGGTAGGAGAGGCTTCAGGATAAACGCTGTAGTGCCTGGAGGGATAACCACGCCTGGAACCGAGAAGCTCAAACGGGAAGCGATCCTCAAGCTAAAGATCGATATCATTAAGACCGGTATGAACTTCATGCAGCGCCTCCCACTAGGCAGAATGGGGGATCCCGACGAGGTAGCCCGGATAGTCCTAGTCCTAGCATCCGATCTAGCCTCTTACGTGCATGGAGCACTAATACCTGTCGACGGAGGATTTCTCTCCGCCTAGCCATACCTGGAACCCAAGAGTATTTTACAACTATTCGTTATCGGTTCTCTCAATAAGCCATCGGATTTATTGAAGCAGTAATTATATTTTGTAGTATCAATTTATATGAGGGGATTACGCATTGGCCTCATATAGATTAGAGGCCTCACGATTTATCAGTAGCATTACGGGAACAATAATCATACTGATATTACTATTATCATTCGTAGCGCTAGTATATCTAGCCGGGTGGTGTATCAACTCTACCCTGACGATCAATATCAATGAGGAAAACATAATAGTTCTCAAGATCAGTTTATGAAGATCGATCTGTGGAGCAACAACCCTTATTTTCAAGACTATTCAGCATCACTAACACCCATACCTCTTAGCCTGCTATGCGGAAATATCTATTGGCTAGGAATAACCCGGTAAAGAACACAAGGATCTCCTGGGTCTGATTAGGGCTGGAAGAGGTAATGGTGGACTGGATAGATGCGCCGCCTTCACAGCTAAGGAGAGCTGTGAAGCACTACATATAACATATTATTCGGCGTATGCACTCTCGATAATAGCTGAACTACTGGGTTTCAGTGCGATCCCTAAGGATATGCATGTAGAGCTCCGCATAGTGGTAAATATGGATACATTGATGTACTCCGATGGACTATACGGTTATTACCCATTGGAGGGACTAGTGACTATTAACGCCACACAGCTCAATATGACGAACACTTAAACATCTCAAGCAAAATCGATACAAGATAAGAGACAGGTTTAAGTCTCCCCTCACACAAAGGTATTACTTGGTGGAAGAATTGAAGCCTTATTCTTCCATCGAAGAAATACACAGAATAGCTAGGAGACACCTTGAACGTGCTTACGGTACAGGCTTCAAGAAACACCGAGTCCATAACGCTGAGAAAATAGGCCGACACACTGTCATCAGGGTAAAAGCCCATTTGAGGAGAGATGGACGAGAACACTTGGTCGAAATATGGCTAAACGAACACGGAGACCTAATAACAATAGTTGAGAGAGACTAGCTGGCCAAGAGTTTTTCCGAGTTTATCCCCTTCATGTTTTGCACTTGAGGAAATCCCGTAAAACACGATCGTTGCGGCTTTCAAGCTTTTCCCTATAATCTAATTCTTCTTTTTAATGGATTGAAATTGATGGATTCTAGGACTCGTTGTTCTGTGGTACCGTTAACTAATAATACCTCGAACTCCGAGGTATTCTTTGGTAGACGGAATGAATGAACATGCGGAAAGCATATCGTTGAAACAACTAATGATTTACTTAACAATAGCGTTCACTCTCTCATATCTCCTTGACATCCCCATCATAATAGGCGTTCTACCTAAGACCTACTTCGGGATAATAGCGTCGATAAGGATGTGGATGCCATTCCTAGCAACGATCATAGCACTAAAAGCCGGAGGAGCAAGAATCATAGCCGGCTTAAAGATGATCGGGTGGAGGCTCGGCAAAATTAAATACATAGCACTAGGACTGGCAATCCCTTACATTCTCTATGGTCTCGGAGTACTCATACTATATATGATGGGTTACCCGCCTGTAAACCCTTTACTAGTAGCGGTCAAGCTCCAGGGAATACATTCAGCTACTGCGGCACTAATACGTAGTGCGCCAAACTATTATCTCGCCCTCCAACTAGTATCAGCGGCAATAGCAGGGCTAACAATAAACGCGTTCCTAGCACTAGGAGAAGAGACTGGCTGGAGGGGCCTAATGTACAAGGCATTAACCCCGAGGATAGGACTAGTATTGGCATCGATAACGACGGGGATCATATGGGGACTCTGGCATGCGGATCTAATAGTCTACCTAGGATATAGTCTCCCACACCACCGAGACCTAATAGGTATCGCAGTATACGTCGCGTTCACCGCGTCAGCCTCCTTCATACTATACCTCTTAAGACACTACTCCTCATCAATCATACCGCCCGCAGTAATGCATGGAACAATTAACGCGCTTGGCTCGCTGATGATGCTCACTTATCCAGAACTAGACGAAATATACACGTTACCAGTTGGCATTGTATCGATTATTTCATTGATGATTATTGGCGTTATTGTCTACTACGTGCTTCTGGGAAAGAAGGCTATGCCTCAATAATTATATAGTTATATAACTATATGGCTAAATGGTGATATAGTTGAGAAAGTATGCAACAATATCGGTTCTTCGAGAAGTTAAGGAAATACTTGAGAAAGATAAGAAGGGGAAAGACTGGAGTGAGTATCTCCTCGAACTATATAGGTACGCTAGTATCTATAAGAAGAGAAAAGCCTTCGAAGAGCTAAGGAGGCTGCTTACCCCGGAGGATCTAGAAGCCGTAGAGAAGTCAAGTAAGGAATTCAGAGAGAGGTTCAAATTAAGATGAAATTGCTAGATACATCAGTAGTTATCGATGATCTCAGGAGAGGAGTATTCGAGGAAGGAGCCATCTCTACGATAACACTTATAGAAGTGCTCAGAGGCCTCCCCGCCGAGAAGAGAGAAAAGACTAAACAGCTCCTCGAATCCGTATTCGACGTATTAGGCATTGATAACAAAACAATACTGAAGTACTGCGAGTTATATCAAGAACTCAGACGTAGAGGAGAAATTATACCCGATGCTGACCTACTAATAGCCGCTACAGCCATTACAAATAACCTTGAACTGGTCACGAAAGACAAGGACTTCATTAGGATTCAGAAACTGGGTCTTAAATTAAAGCTTAGAAAATAGGTTTCTGGAAAAGAAGGGAGGCAAGCTATTACTGATGTGCAAAGGATTATTTGTATCCCATAAGATTATCTGCGTTCATAATGGATGTGCCGTGTAGAATGGTGGAGGAATACCTTAAGGAGCCGCTACCGGGAAATGTTGTTATTCCTTGAATAGATGTTCTTCGATCATTCCATGTATTTCTTTGAGTCTCTTAACTATGCCTTCTGTATTAATTCCTGCTTCTTGTAATGATGGTATTGCGTGTAGGATCATCCTTGTCCCCGAGACTATCTTGTCTAGGAAGGCTTCGCATATACCTGCGAATTCCTCGTAGCCTTTCCTGGTGGCGCTGTAGTAATATAGTGTTCTGCCTCCGCTCTTCTCCTCATTCTTCAAGACTAGTCCTTCTTCTACTAGGCTGTTGAGGATACGGTATATTGTCCCTATGCTTGGTTTCCCGAATCTTTCTATGAGCCTAGTGTTCTTGAGTATTTCTTTGTATATTCCGTACCCGTGTATTCTCTTGTTGATTATGATTATTCCTAGGATGTGTACGCGGAGGGCGCTCCGATAAGCTCTT
>JAMOVL010000050.1 GCA_027067785.1 Desulfurococcales archaeon
GGGTAGGTATGTGGCGTCGCGGCCGTCGATGACTATTTTTCCCCTAACAGGCTTGATGAAGCCTGCTATTGTGTGGAGGAGCACTGTTTTCCCTACACCACTTGGCCCCATTATCACCATGTATTCGCCGCTTTTCACTGTTAGCCGGGGTATTTTTAGTGTGAATCCGCCTAGTTCTACGAGGAGGTCTTCGATCTCGATCATTCTCTATACACCATTCTTAGCGCTATGAAGACGATCAATGAGATCGTTATGAGTACTGCTGAGAGTATGGCGGCGTATTTAAGGCCGTAGGTCTGGAAGGCTTCTAGGATGACTATGTTGATTGTTTTTGGATAATACGCTATTATCAGTATTGATCCTACTTCGCTCATTGCTCTGGCCCATGTTAGGAGGCTTCCTGCTAATATGTTGCGTTTTATGAGGGGGAGTGTTATGGTTGTAAAAGCCTTTATCTTGGATGCGCCGAGGCTTCTCGCGACTAGTTCTAGTTCTTCATTGACTGTCTTGAACCCTATTTTGAGGGTGTCGAACATTATTGGTAGGCTCACGTAGGTCATTGCTAGTATTATCCCGTTGAACGTGTCCATTATGTGTAGGTTTATTGGTCCTCGTGGGCCGAAGGTTAGTAGTAGTATTATTCCGACCACTATGTGGGGTATGAGCAGCGGTATGTCGATCAATGCTTCAACGATCTTTTTACCGGGGAACTCTGTGCGGGCCAGTACGTAGGCGCTGGGTATTCCGAGTACTAGTAGCAGTATTGTGGAGGCTGTTGCAGCTGTGATGCTTGTTATGAGGGCTTTACGTGCTACTGTGAATATCTGTGCGTTTGATCCGAAGAACTCGGCGTATCCCTGAGGGGGCACTATGATGTATAGGGAGAGGATGGGTGCTACTATGATGAAAAGAGCTATTGTTAGTGCGCCTGCGAATACAAGTAGGGTTTTCTCGATGTTAGCCGGCAATACGCCTTATCTCCTCTGGCGGGTTTCCATAGATCAGCGGGTGCTCAAGTATTTTCTGACCGCATTGGCTGAATATTTCTCTGCCTGTGCTCCCTAGTAGCATTTCCACGTATTTTAGTGCTTCTTGATAGTGTTTTGCATTGTCAAGTATTGTTATACCGTAGAGTATTGGTGCCATAGTTATTGGTTTCTCTTGGCTCGTACCAGCCATGACGTATACTATTGATTTGGCGTAGAAACTGGCTTGTGAGGGGTCTCCCAGGTTTAGCTGTGGAGGTAGTTCTATGTAGCTTAGATTATGCTGTACTGCGACGCTCTTGTATTCGAACGCGTAGTCTATCTGTCCTGATTCCAGTAGGCTTATCAGGTCTACGCTTTTAGGCCTTATGACTAGGTTGTTGTGGACTGTGAGGTTCTGCGGTACGTATATCTCGATCTTGTCGTCGCTGATCTTGTATTTTATATTCGTGTTTCTGGCTAGGAGGCTATCTATGATCGTTGTGTTATGGTAGTAGAGTGTGGCGAGCCCTATGATTCCTACTGCTCTGTATCCGCATGGGTCATCGTTTGGGTTAGAGAATCCCCATTTGACATCAGGTCTAGCGAGTATCTCGTACCATTTGGACGGGTTTTTCTCTAGTTCTTCAGCGTATTTGGAGTGCTTGGTGAATACTAGTACTACTTGGTTCGTTGCGAAGGCTATGTACCATTTCGTATAGTTTGGGTAGAGATAGTATTTTATCAGCCTGTAATCTGCTACCGCTACTATGTCCGGGTTTTCATGTAGTTCAGTGACTTTTCTGATCACCATGAGGCTTCCGCTAGGGACTATCTGGACGTTAACGCCTGTTTTCTCGGTGTATGTTTTCGCTAGTTTTTCCAAGGGTATCGTAAGGCTTCCTGCATTAAAGATCGTTATGGTTTTCGCCTGTTGTGAGGTGTTTATGGCGTAGTAATAGTAACCTATAATTATGGACACTATGACTAGTATTGCAACAATAATTATACCTTTATTCATGTAAACCACCTCTACGGAAAAACCATAGAGGAGGAGATATAAATTTCTACCCTCCTTGAAATCCATATGAAAGAAACAATTGAATCACACAACGGATGGAATGGTGCACTATTTTGTGCGGAATAATAGGCATAACATCGACGCCGAACTACTCCCCGGAAGGTGTGGCGAAACTAGTGGTTAGAGCACTGCTTCGCCTAGAGTATAGAGGCTATGACTCTGCTGGTGTGGCTGGTATTGTTAACGGAGAGATCGTTGTGAGGAAGGCCCGAGGGAAGATCGAGGATGTTTCACGCAGACTAGGCTTCGACAAGATAAGATCCTATTGTATGATCGGGCATACCCGATGGGCCACCCATGGAGTGCCAAGCGATAGGAACGCGCATCCACACACGGATTGCAGGAAATGGTTTGCAGTAGTCCACAATGGTATTCTTGAGAATCACGCTGAGCTACGCAGACGGCTCGAGAGGAAAGGCCATGTGTTTAGGAGCGATACAGATACCGAGGTCTTACCGCATCTTGTCGAGGACTACTATGTCGTGCTCGGGAATGTTATGTCTGCTTTTGAGAAGGCGCTGGGTTTGATTAGGGGTAGTTATGCTTTCGCTATGATAAGTGTTCATGAGCCGGACAAGATCTTCTTCGCTAAGAACAAGAATCCCCTAGTGGTAGGTATTGGTAAGGGGTTCAATACTGTTGCAAGCGATATAGCGGCTATCATAGAGCTTACGCGCAGGATCGTTGTTCTCAGAGATGGATGGTACGGGTATGTCTCGCCACACGATATAGTGATCTATGATGAGCGGGGAGAGCCTATCGACTGGAAGAAATACGTTATCACAGTTGAATGGAGCGTTGAAGATGCTTCCAAATCAGGTTATCCACACTACATGCTCAAAGAGATCATGGAGCAACCAGTAGCTCTACAGAACACGCTGGCAGGGATCAGGAGGGACAAGGCCGTCGAGAAAGCAATCAATATCCTCCTCAACGCCGAGAAAATCTACATCACAGCCGCTGGGACAAGCTATCACGCAGGCCTCTACTACGCTTCACTCACAAGTATACTTTCCGGTACACTAGTACATCCATTCATAGCCAGCGAATACGAGCTATACGTAAAAACAATCAACGAAGGCGACGCAGTAATAGCTGTCAGCCAAAGCGGAGAAACAATGGATACTCTCAACGCCGTAAGAGAAGCAAAGAAACAAGGAGCAAAGATAATCGCTGTATCAAACGTAGTAGAAAGCAGCATACCGCGCGAAAGCGATACAACAATATACACGAGAGCAGGGCCAGAAATAGGAGTGGCCGCGACGAAAACATTTACGTCACAAACACTAGCGCTTTACTGGTTATCAATACACTATGCGCTAGCCAGGGGCAGTATAAACCAGTCAGAAGCAAAAGAACTTCTAAGAGAGGCTGAGAAAGCTCCCTGGCTAATACGTAGAGCTATTGAAATGTCTAAGCCTCTTGCGGAGAAACTGGCCGCTGAGATCAGTAGTGCTGGCTCGATGTATGTTTTGAGTAGAGGTATAGGTGTTCCAGTTGCTATGGAGGGTGCCCTTAAGATCAAAGAGATAGGATACATTCATGCCGAGGCCTATCCTGCTGGTGAGTCTAAACATGGCCCCATAGCTCTTATCGAGAAGGGCTTCCCGGTCATATTCATAGTGCCCAACGATCCCCGCCTCGTATACTTGTTAATGGGTAATATTGAGGAGATGAAGAGCCGTGGTGCTTTAACTATTGGTGTATTATCTGAGAACACTTGTAGGGAGTGCAAACTGGATATAAGGATTGAAACTCCATATGCTGATAAGTTACTTGTACCATTTACTCATACTCCATTCATACAATTGTTAAGCTATTATATAGCAATTAACAAAGGCTATGATCCCGATAAACCGAGAAATCTTGCTAAAACAGTCACAGTAGAATAAATTATTTAAAGAAACAAATAACATGAATTACATAGTAAACTAATTATTATGTAATAATATTTTGTCTATTGCTAAACTATGAAGTATAAAGTTAATGAAGGTATTACCTAAGATAAATATTACTCAACAACACAGGTTGACTTATCTAGATAGAATAAGGCTCCTCAGTGAGGGATATATTGGGAGAGTAATACCATATTGTTTAGGCACACTTTATCATTAATTATAACATTTTTGTTTAACAAGATAATTATTTGATATTTTTAGATTATATTATACACTATGTTATACTGTTAGTATTTGATTATGGTATTACCTCCAATAACGGGCAACATAGGCTCGGATAACAAATATCTAGATATACTGGTTCCCCAGCAACCCCCTTACCGTATAATGGTATTACGTGGAATCCGGTGGACTTCCCTGTATCCTGGATAGTTCTTGGCTTGAACGTATTATTCATATATGCTTGTCCTGTCCTACACTTTATAATGGTTTGATACTAGATATTATTTTGTGTAAACTGTATTTGCCTATTATACAGTTCTGAGTGGATGAGGGGTTAACTATACCGGTGGAAAGTTAAGTGGAGATTAACTATACCATTAGGGTATTTGGTGCGTGTTGTTCCGGGTGATCGGCTAGGTAACCGGGGGGTTCACACTGTTCCAGACCATGCCAAAACCGAGCCAGACAGCTTCCGGATACAAATTTGATTTATTATTAGACACTGTACAATATACTGTAAAATGTATCGGAACCGGTGAAAACATTGAGGATCAACAGCGTATCTGATAAACTGACAAGCAGGGGATGGAGAGGATTCATATACTTTATCGGGAGCCCCTCAAGGCTCGAGGAGATCAGTGGTGGGGCGGAGTACGAACTATGTATTTCTAGGTATGCCGAGACAAGCCTAGAGGAATGTAGGGAGACCGTGTCTTTTAAGGATGCGCACAGGCTTCTAGGTGCGGAATATAGGAGTGTCGCCCTCTTATTAGAGGGGGGTAGGGGCTGGCCCGGTAACTTATTGGCTGCTACAATGGAGCTTGTATCAAGGTCTGGATACTATTTGCTCCAGGCCCCGATACAACTAGCTGGTTCTAGGTTTGGGAGGTATTTCGAGAAACAAGTACTGGGCTCCGAGAACACTGCTGTCTATAGGGATGGCGAGCTCGTGGGTTTGAACATATATAGTGCTGTGCCGCCAGTGCAGATGTACAGGCCGAGTGTATCGAGTAGTGATAGGATAATCCGTAAACTACTGTATCTCACCGCTTCTCCCGGGCAGGCCAGGGCATTACGTATACTCCCATCCTTCCTCTATGGTAGGAACAAGTTGTTAATGATAATTGGTGATCGTGGACGAGGAAAGAGCAGCGTACTCGGGCTTATGGCGGCCTACGTCATGTATAAGCGTAGGGGACGCTACTGCGTGGTAGGGCATAGCCCAGAGGCTGTACAGAGCTTCTTTAAGCACTTGGCCCGCGGCCTTGAAGCACTGGGGATGAAACCGGCTGTTGAGAAGCGGGAAGGACTAGTTGTCAGTGTATCCAGTGGTGGTTCAATAATGGTTTATAGGAGGCCGTGGAGGCAGGTGGAGGGCTTTGATAAGCCGTTATTCGTTGATGAAGCCGCGGCTGTTGGTGTCGCTCGGCTTATGAAGTGGTATAGGAGGGTAGGGAAGATCGTTGCGTCGACGACTATACATGGCTATGAGGGAAGCGGCCACGCCATACTGAAGATCATGGAGGAGTATTTCCGTAGGAAAACAGTTGTCAAGCTCAATAGGCCTATCCGCTACTATCCCGGGGATCCTCTTGAGAAGCTCTTCTACAGGGTTTTCCACCTGGACGCTGAGCCTGTTGATAAGAAAGATGTTGTCGAGCCTCTCAGCTATAGGGCTGTGGATAGAAAAGAACTGGTTGAAAACTATGATCTCTTGAGGAAAATATACGGCCTACTTGTGACTGCTCACTATAGGAATGAGCCCGATGACCTGGTTCTCCTTCTTGACACTGATTATTTTGATATAAGATGCATGGTTGACAGCCAAGACGATATAGTCGCGGTAGCACAGCTCAGAATAGAGTCCATGGAGGGAGACGATAGATCTGTTAGGCTGATCGATAAGATCGAGAGATATGGTGTTGACATAGATGATCTCAGGGTGTGGCGTGTCGTAAGAATAGCCGTTACCCCGTCGCTCCAGAGGAGAGGTATAGGCTCTAGGATGTTGAAGCTGATCGAGGAGGAAGCGATCGATAAGAAACTAGATGGCGTTGGAGCGATATTTTCTGGTTACACAACTATAAGGTTCTGGACGAGGAACGGCTACAGAGCATTCTATGTGAGCCCCAAATACAATAGGGTGACCGGCGAGAAGAACGTGGCGGTGATAAAGATCCTTAACGATAAGGTGAAGCATATCGAGCAACTGGTCTCTAGGATAGGCTACCGCGTACTAGCGTTAACAGCACACATCTCCTACAGGGATTTCGGGACGGAGAAACTCGTGGAGGCACTATCATCGCTGGCCCCGGGAGAGATACCTGTTGAGCAGGACTGTGTAAGGCTGGAGAAATATATTAGTGATGAAAACATGTACATGGAGAGCATCGCCGATATACTGTTAGCCCATATCGATAAGATCGACTGGAATCTGCTGGACGCCTTGGAGAAACAAGTAGTTGTTGCGAGGCTCCTACAGGGGAAGACCATTACCGATATCTCGGGCTTCACAGGCCTTGGAACATCCAGGGTTGAAGAAATAATCGAGGAAGCCACACGTAAAATAGCGGGTTCACTCCTCGAAACGCTGTGCAGGTCTCTGTGATGACTGCCAGCGCTTCCGCCGCTCCTCCTCTTTCTCAATCTTTATCTTGAGCGGTGTTCTGAACCATACATCGTTCTGTATGAACGGTATCTCGATACCTGCCTCTGTTATTGCTTTCTTCATCTTCCACAAGAGATCCTTGTACACCTCGTACCAGAGCATACCTTTAGATGGAACCCATACCCTAACCCTTATATTGACACTACTATCTCCGAGCTCCTCGACAAAAACATCTGGCTCGGGATACACTAGTACCAACGGGTGTTCATCCAGTACTTTCCTTATGACCTCATACGCTTTCTCGGCATCCTCCTTATAAGCTATACCCACTATGAAGTCTAGTCTACGCGCAGCAGTCATACTGTAGTTCTTGATCCTGGACTGGAATACCTCTTGGTTCGGTATCCTGACCTTCACGCCGTCGAGGCCTAGTATACGGGTCGACATTATGGTTACATCGGTTATCCATCCCTGAACACCGCTTACCTCGACCAGGTCTCCGGGGCTGAACGGTTTCTCCCAGTAGAGGAAGAGGCCCGAGAACAGGTTCGCCGTAATGCTCTGTAGAGCGAAGCCCAGGATAATACCTATTATACCGCCAGCTAGAAACACGCCTGTCAAATTAATCCCGAGGCTTCCGAGAGCGGATATGCCGGCTACGAATACTATGATGTAATAGATAGCTCTAGACACGTTTCTCGAGACAGGCTCTGGCGCGACACGTATCATTAACTTATAGATAAGCTTACGTAGTAGTGACGCTATCAGTAATCCACCAGCAATAATCAGTATAGCCATTAAGAGGCCCGGCCAGTTAACCTCATGGATCCAGTAGAATGTCGCCGTAAGATTCAATCCCTCCAAGCCCTTTTCACCTCAACCCGTAAAGCATCTCGGTTCTAGCCAGTATACGTGGAGGCCTTAGGCCGGGCGGGTCATGCACGGGCCTGGCCTCCATCTCGACCTTCCTGCCATAATAGATCGTCGCCGTGGCGGGACTGTTGACAACCATTGTTATCGCTTGTGTACTAGCCCTCCATGTACCGGGAACATAGTATAGCTTCAGGATCTGAGAGTCCAGGAGGATCTTGCCTATCTCCACCCATCCATCATACCTGCTCCTAATATTGACTAGTACACGGGCCTCCCCTATACTCGTATCGGGCGGGTCGGTCATGGGGACTGATTCCCAGTAGCGTGCGATGAGTCCTCTGTCGGGTGAGCCGTAGAGAACGTACTTTATTTTCATAACGGGGAACACGTCTACCAGGTCGTATCTCCTATACCTATCATAGGTCATCACAGCCAGTTCTACGGGTATCTTGATATAGATCATTGCCTCGCCACGGCTGGGAATATGTATTGGTTCCAGAAGCCTGACCATTACGTAATTAGTTATCTTCCTAGGCAACAATACAGGGTACATGGGGACGAGCTCCAGCCTCCTAGGCCTTACAAGGAGACGAGTGTATTCTCCGTTTCTCCACTCTCTCCTATACTTGATAACGTCTCCCTCGCCAGACACGGTAATGGTGTTACCGGCAACACTAATAGTACCTCTTATCTCGCCGTAGCCCGTCAATAGTCCATCCTACCCCATAGTACACTAGTATGTACACTAGTAAATCAATCTATGTCGAAGAAAACGGATAAACCCCTGGCCAAATAAGCGATAGGCCTCCCCGCTTAAAACCCAACCGTCCCCGCAATACATGTTACCGGTGAGACACAGTGCAGTGGAAGCTCAAAATGATTCTAGAAGAACTATACAAGGCGCCGCGGAACCCAGGCGATGTGGCCGGGAAGACGGGGCTCCCAAGATATGAGGTGCTCGCCTCGTTCCACGTCCTCGAAGCACTCGGATTTATAACAACAATCTACTCCAGGGGGACACACCGCGTATACAGGCTTACAAGACTCGGCGAAAAACTATTGGAGGCTCTGAGGCTCGGCTCTTTCGAAATCATTATAAGGACGGAGCACCAAACAGGCGAATCAATGGCGACAAATAATAGTCCGGTCGCCGTGGAGGCATAATTATGATCGGTGGTGGATGGGTCCTAGTCCTTGTCACGACTTCTAATAAAGAAGAAGCTGAACACATAGCTGAGAACATAGTCCGGGAAAAACTAGCGGCATGCACCAATATCGTCGAGAGCGTTGAGAGTATATATTGGTGGAAGGGACAGGTGGAGAAAAGCAGTGAAGCACTCCTAATCATTAAGACGAAAGTCACGCAGCTAGGAAAGCTCATCAGGAGGATAAAGACTCTGCACAGCTACGAGGTACCGGAGATCATAGCCTTACCAATAATAGGGGGTTATCCAGACTACCTTAAATGGCTAGACAGCAGCGTACAGGCAGGAAGTAATGATCAGAGTACTGGTTCTCCCAGATAGGAAAGAGCTTGTTTTTAAAGAATCGAGGCTTAAGCTCAAAGAGATCCTTGAAAGAATAGGAATTGATGATCCCGATTCTGTAGCCGTAGTTATTAATGGTCATCTAGTCGATGATCCGGAGTACGTGGTGGAGTCCGGCGAGATAAAGATAATAGTTCAGGGTATCGGGGGCTAGGCTTCTGAAGCTCTCTTTCCGCCGAGCAGTCCTCGGAGCTTATCGATCAGTATTGAAGCCGCCTCACGCGCTATGATCCCAATAATATCTTTCAACCTGCCAGCCTTTAGCTCTCTCAGGATAAACGCTGTCCTTATGAAGAATCTCCTATAAGCGTATTTCAGCATCTTAGCCAGTTGTTCCCTCGTAAACCTGAACCCTCTCATAACTGGTCTAAGCGTCGTGTAGTGTTCCCAGTTCCAATCCTCTATAAGCCCGTACCGCATCGCATAGTCGAATAACGGGGTGCCTGGATAAGGTGTCAGTACCGTGAACTGCGCATAGTCTGGATCAATCTCGATCGCGAAGTCAACCGTCCTCTTCATATCATCGATGCTCTCCCAGGGGAAACCGAGGATGAAGGAAGCTGTTGCGAATCCTCCTAGTTCTCTCTTCCACTGGAACACCCTCCTAATCTGGTCAAGGCTTATCATCTTACCCATCTTATCCAGTATCCTCTGAGTCCCGGACTCCACGCCGAAATAAAGCGCTACACAGCCGTTCTCATAGAGGAAGCGCATGAACTCTCTATCCATATGGTTGATCCTCGCACCGCACGCGAAGCCAATGTCAAGCCCTCTCTTCTTCATCTCCTCAACGAACCCGTAGACGAATCGCCTACTAGCAGTTAGCTCGTCATCCGTGAACACCACGTGCTCGACATTATACTTGTCGACTAAGAACTCTATCTCGTCGGCAACGTTCTCCGGGGAGCGGAAACGTATTCTGCGTCCCCAATAATAGCTCGTAGTACAGTATATGCATCCGTAAGGACAGCCCCTGCTCGCCATGACATGTGCCACCCTTATCTTCTTACCGAATAAAGTGTATCTGTCCATCGGCAATAAGTGGCGGGCAGGCCACGGGATCTTATCGAGATCATCTATGAGCGGCCTCTCCCTAGTCACAACAATTCTGCCCGTACTGTCGCGGAAAGCAATCCCAGCGATCTCCCTAAGCCTCTCCGGGTCATAGCCGT
This sequence comes from Desulfurococcales archaeon, assembly GCA_027067785.1. Classification (GTDB taxonomy): domain Archaea; phylum Thermoproteota; class Thermoprotei_A; order Sulfolobales; family Desulfurococcaceae; genus JAADCY01. The sequence goes on from JAMOVL010000050.1 coordinate 10,367, forward strand.
ACTTCTCAATACCCTTTACAAGTTCACTCATCGTTATCTCGCCTTCTCCCCTTACAACAATATCGAAACCATTATCGAGAGCCTCACTCAGCATAAAGGTCGGATGCTGCCCTCCGGCAACCAGTATAACATCACTTATCTCCTCCTTGATCTTCTTAGCCGCCACATATGCTTTGGGAGCGATAGGTGTTAGGATCGAGAAACCGATTATGTCTGGAGACCAAGACTTCACTTCTTGGATCCACGCGTCAATGCTCATTCGTAGTGTAGGTGTATCTATTATTTTCACCTTATGTCCTTCTCTCTCAAGAACGGCGGCAATATATGCCAGTCCTAGTGGTGGAGCAGTAATTCCCGTAACCTTATAAACCTCCAGGTCATGGACGCCTGGCGGGAGAGTTAGTAACACCTTCATTAATGGTCCCAAAAATATGTATGTTGACATATCCTATTACGCCGTTTGGTCGGTTCATTAATCATATGATCACTTAATTATAATAGGTTAATTCCATCGACTTATTTTCAATCATAACAAATATAATTTGTAGTCAGAAACTCAATTATTGATGTTGAAATGAGAGTCACAGTAGTATTCCTAGCACGAGCAGGGCAAGTTACGGGAAAACACCTGGCCAAAATAGAGCTACCGGAAGACGCAACCATAAATGATCTACTAGAGGAGATAGGGAGAAAAATAAGTAGGAGATTCTACCGGGGAGTCAAAGAAGGAAGATTAGTGTTCACAATATTCGTTAACGGAAAACCAGTCGATGAGCCCGGATATAAGCTCAAAGAAGGGGACAGAGTTGTTTTCACCACACCAGAAATGGGCGGCTAGACAAGGAAAAACTCACTCTTCACACACCCTACAATCAGCATCCCTTATCTCAACATAATCGAATAAGCCTGTCTTACCATCGTAGACCAGTATCTTATTGAGCAAGGGTTTACCCACACCAGATATGATCTTGAGGGCCTCGTTAGCTTCAAGAAGACCTAGTATCCCAGGTGTCGTGGAGAAAACCGGTATAACGTCACCGTTACCTCTTCTGGGTGGACGTGGGAAAACACACCTAAGACACGGCGTCTTACCAGGCCACGCGATATATAGTTGCCCATAGAACCCATGTATACCTGCGTGAACATAGGGCTTGCCTAGTTCATAACAGATCTTATCCACGATTATCCTCGTCTCCCAGTTATCCAGGCCATCAACGACAACATCAACACCGCTGATCACCTCCCTCAATAGCTCCGGGGTCGCATCTGCATATATAGGATGTATGCTTGTCCCCGGGTTCAACTCGCTGAGCCTGTGTGCCGCACTATATACTTTAGGTTTCCCAATATCATCCACAGTATAGAGGATCTGCCTCTGCAGATTACTGAGCTCAACTTTACCATTATCGATGAGCACAAGCCTCCCTATACCTGCTGCTGCAAGGTGAAGCGATGCTATCGATCCAAGCCCGCCGACGCCAACCACGAGAACAGATGAACGCCTAATCTTCTCCTGGGCTTCACGGCCAATGACGAGGAGCTGCCTATGGTATCTCTCGAGCTCATCAGGATACATTGTTACACCATGTCAAGAATAATGGTTCTAGAGGGTTTTATGTAGAAGGGTATCTTCCCCCTATGGTAATCCCTTATAATAGTCCTCGCAGCCTCTTCTATCAATGGCTCTTTCGTCTTCTTATAGAACCAGCCCCTATGCCTGGCCAGCTCCTCCAGGATCTCCACCGGGTCTCTCGACCTTATCTTGTATGCCTGGATAAACGCTGTTGGTACGTGCTCTAATATTCTCTTGATAAGCTTAATAGCCGGAGGGACAGGATCATCTAGTTGCTCAGGGCTCTGACCCCTTATTATACGCTCGAGCTCGCCGCCCTCAACAGGTATAACTCCCGGCGTATCGATCATCAATATGTTTTTCTCGACACGGTAAAGCTGGACGTGATGCGTGTAGCCAGGGCTTCCGGGTATCGGGCTTGTTGATGCAGAATGCCTTCCCTTCAAAGCATTTATTATTGATGATTTACCCGTCTTGGGATAGCCCACTACAGCCGCTATTACTGGTAGTGCTGGGGCGGCATCCTTAATTGCTCTTCGAAGATACTTTGTCCCCCAATGCCTCGTAGCCGCTACATAGACAGCTCTATAGCCTCTATCACGGAGTATATGCACCCATTCCTCAACAATAGTTCTAGGAACTAGATCACTCTTGTTGAGCACTATCAGGAGCTCGCGCCCCATCTCCTCAACGATCCTCTCAAGCCTACGGCTACGAGTACCTATAGGGTCACGCGCATCTACAACCTCGAGTACAACATCGGCTCTCGAGACAACTCTTCTAATATCACTCCATCCGGCCAGCGAGAATCCGTAGGGCATGGTTACCGACCACTTAGTACTCGTACCTCATTAGCTCCTCGGGGCTCATCCGGGATAACCAGTCTATTTTAGGGCCTGGTTTAGCCTTACCCTTTAATATATCTTCCAATATGATCTCGACGATCCTATCCGGACTCGTATGAGTTGTGTCTATCTCGTATATTTTCTCGGGCCCTACAATGCTTAACGCATTAGCTGTGGGAACACCTAGTATCTCGGCCATTATATTCTCCTTGACCTTATGCTCTGGCCAATTCCTGGGCTTAAGCCTCTCCTCTAGTACTCCAGGCTCTGTCCTAAGAACTATTACTAGATCAGGCTCTACAAAATCGAGGATCTCTGGGTAATGTATATCTATAACTATACATTCTGAGCGATCAATAAGGTTCTTTATAGATTCTTTTACCTTCTCCTCGTCTATAACGTAGCTACGGCGCCTATCATCGTAGGAGACGTATAGCTTGTTATCAATAACATATCTACTAACATCGAGATGCATGCATCCAAGCTTCTCGGCCAACAATCTACTGATAGTAGTCTTACCTGTTCCAGGTGTCCCCGTAACAACTATTATTTTCGGCTTCGCCATAGTTATAGACCCTCATCCCTTGAACATAGATGGTATTAGTGGTTAAATCATTATTCGGTGTAAAGCCTTGCGGGAAATACTATGTCATAAGAAGATCCTGGTTATCGGTATCGGTGGTGGAGGAGATGTCGTATCAGCAGCGCTTTTCGCCAAGATCTTAAAGGATATCGGTGTAGAGGCCTTTGTCGCCAGTATTGTCTGGGAGAGATTCGTACATGATCCTGTGCCTGGCCCTATTCCTCTAGATGCGATTCATTCCAGGAAAAACATTGGCGAATACTCCGCCGCGATTAATGGTGATTCATACGCTATTAGGAACAATAATAGGATAGTGTTCGAAGCTGCAAGAGTCGCCGAAGTACTAGGAGAAGAAGTTTACATAGTGGATCTAATGGGCGGCGTTAAAGGCTATGTCAAGGCACTCAAAGAACTACTAAGCTATACAGGAGCAGACTATGTGATCGGGGTCGATGTGGGAGGAGACGTTCTAGCGAGAGGAGACGAAGAAGAGCTTTGGAGCCCTCTCGCCGACGCAATGGGGCTAGCCGCCCTAAACGAGATAGGGGACAGCGCACTCATGGTGTACTCTCCTGGAGCGGACGGCGAGCTCCCACAAGACCTTGTGCTGAAGAGAATAAGCACTATCATGGGGATGAACGGATGTCTAGGCAGTATAGGAGTCGGAAGAGAATACATTGAATTCTACGAGAAATTATTGGAGAAAACATTGAGCGAAGCAAGTAGAATAGGATTACTAGCACTAAAGGGCTTCAACGGTTACAAGACAATAAGAGGTGGAACTAGAAGGATAAGAGTATCCCCTATAAACACGGTAGCCTTCATACTCTCACCTAGACAAGCAATAAAATTGTCGAGGCCAGCACAACTAGTTAAAGAGACAAGTAGTTTTGCCGATGCCTGGCGTATACTGAGAGAGAACGGTATTCCCACAGAGTATGATCTAGAGAAAGCCATCCTTGAATACAGCAGGATGACAGGTAAGGATCCGAAGGCCTTGACGGCGGAAGAGATAATAGAGATCAAGACGAAGTTGTGGAGAACAATAAGGCGTTGAAAATGAAGGATGTGGCCGTGCAACTCGTCCTCGGGCTCATCCAGGGCTCGACGGCCCAGTTGCCCGGGCCCCCGAACCCCCTCTCTATGATATTGATTAGTTCTGGCTTAGGAGATAATTATATTTCCTGATCACAATTGATTACATAGCTGTAGATTCTAGGTGTTCTATCATGAGCGAGGATCTAGTTAAGAAGCTCGAAGAACTAATGGATACCATGAAGGACTGGGAGAGAAAACCAGTGCTCAAATCAGGACATATAGTGGTCGAGCTCGTCAAGCTCCCCGAGAGAAAAACAAAAACAACTGCTAGGCCTGCACATCTAGCCATAATGATTAGGAGAGAGGATGCGTTCAGAGGAATAATTATCGAAGAACCCGACGAGCTAGAGGATCTTATCGTAGCCGTTACTACGCCCAAACTCAAAGAGCTAGTCAAAGCAGTATATAAGATCCTAAAGAAACACCGTGTACAGGAGTTCGAGCTATAAAACATGTTTTTGCGATAAAAGTTTTAATTGGCTATCTAGACCTATTTCAGAACAGAACCAGGGTATGCCGCCGTAGCTCAGCCGGTAGAGCGTCGCCCTGGTAAGGCGAAGGTCCCGGGTTCGAATCCCGGCGGCGGCTTCGCCCTATCCCTATCTCTGCTCATATTATTCTAGTGTATTAGCCCCCAGCTCTCAATATACGATCTTATCCCGAGCATAATCATTTCAACAGCTATGCTCGCAATAATCAATGACATAAAGCGTCCGATAGCCTTCATCACGCTAGGCCTTATCATAGCAACGATTTTCTCCGAATACCTTAGCAGTGCAAATGTTGTTATAGCAGCAATTATTCCGGCGACGAGGATTATCAAGGTATTAATAATGCTGGGATCCCTTGATGTCAGGAGGATCAATGTGGTAATGGTTCCCGGTCCTACAATCATAGGTGTCGCTAGAGGCACAACCGCTATATCCTCTGGATCGATCCTTTTAGTCTTAGGCATTCCGCCAAGCATGTCAAGCGCTATTGTCATCAATAAGATACCGCCACCTATTCTCAGCCCGGGAACAGAAATACTAAAAGCCCTGAGGATATAGTTTCCGAGGAAAGTAAACACAACTATCAGTAAAACAGCCGTTATAAAAGCCCTCGAAACAATTCTTCTACGCTCAATGATCTCCATCCCCTCCGTCAACGATAGAAACGTTGGTAATGCTGAGAAAGGATTCATAATCGCTAAGAGCTGGATATAATATGCCACAAATAATCCTAGATACTCCATACGGTTTCCCCGAGAACACTATGAGGCCAAGATATGGTTAAATCAACAATGACTAATCAAGCACAACCTATCCAGAAGAGTGGGCCCGCGGGGATTTGAACCCCGGACCTCCGCCTCGTCAGGGCGGCGTCCTAACCAGGCTAGACGACGGGCCCATAACCAGTATTTCTGAATAATTATTCCTAGCCTTTAAAACTTAACTACCACTACACAATTTGCTAATTACATATTTATTCTTGAACTGATCCATGAAAAAATCGTTGGAATAAAGTATTAAATATACTTTAAGATACATTCCCTTTAGCAGGAATAATTAATGCTTACCCAGCTTATCTCAGCATGAGGTGAAGTATTTGACTCTTTCACCGCTCCCCCTTGTCAAGCACGCTGGCGAAATATCCTATAAGTTGCCGGAGATAAGAAGTGGTGAAGAACTCTTAAGCCTGACACAAAGCGTCTGCCCATACTGTTATCGTATTCTTCCCGCAGCTGTGATTGAGCGAGACGGTAAAGTCTATATTAGGAGAGTATGTCCTGAGCATGGCGAGATCGAAGAGCTATACTATGGTGATGTCGAAACATATAAGCGCTTCATAAAATGGGATATCGAGGGAAGAGGTTCTAGACATGTCTACACACCTGCTCTACGGCCATGCCCGTTCAACTGTGGATTATGCCCGATGCATAAACAACACTCGGCACTCGTAAACATAGTCCTAACAAACAGGTGTAACCTCAGCTGCTGGTACTGCTTCTTCTATGCAGAAGCCGCGGGATATGTGTACGAGCCAAGTATTGACACTATAAGGAACATGATTAGAAGCATCAAGAAACAAGGAGTAGCCGTTAATGTCCAGTTAACTGGTGGAGAGCCAACCCTAAGAGACGACCTCGTGGATATAGTCAAGGCCTTGAAAGAAGAAGGTGTACGTCACATACAGCTTAATACCAACGGGATAAAGTTCTCGGAGCTCTTCTGGAAAAACCCTGATGAAGCAGTATCATATGCGAGAGCACTGAGAACCAGCGGTGTAAACACTGTTTATCTAAGCTTCGACGGAGTAACCCCGATCACGAACTGGAAGAACCACTGGGAAATACCCTATATCTTCGAGACATTTAGAAGAGCGAGTATGACTAGTGTTGTACTAGTCCCAACAGTAATCAAGGGAATAAACACGCACGAACTAGGAGCGATCGTGAAGTTCGCCGCTAAACACGTAGACATAGTCAGAGCAGTCAACTTCCAGCCTGTAAGCCTGACTGGAATGATGAAGAAACAAGAGAGGGCAAAATACAGGATCACAATACCCGATGTTATAAGACTAATAGAAGAACAGACCGAGGGCGAAGTACCCAGAGAGGCATGGTTCCCTGTACCGGTCAGCGCCATATTCTCAAGGTTCATTGAGGCATTTGCGAAAGAATTCAAGTTCGAGATGGCGAACCACCCGGTGTGCGGCGCTGGAACATATGTTTATGTCGAGAAAAAGAACGGTTCTATTAGACTAATCCCGATAACGAATTTCGTGGACATTGAAGGATTCCTAGAGTATCTCCAGGAGAAATGGGAAGACCTAATAGTTGGGAGAAGCAGGATCACAACAGGCCTAAAGATCCTTTACAGCATAAGGAAATTCATAGATCAGAAACGGGCGCCCGAAGGATTCGATCTCTACAAGATCCTCCTAAACATAATAATTAAGAGAAATTATGACGCACTAGGCGAACTACACTATAAGATGGTGTTCCTCGGAATGATGCACTTCATGGACCTCTACAACTACGATATACAGCGCGTACAGAGATGCAACATACACTACGCATTACCCGATGGTCGGCTAGTGCCGTTCTGCGCCTTCAACATATTCGACGACATATACCGTGACGCGGCACAGAAGAAGTACGGGCTAACATTCGAAGAATATGCTGAGAAACATGGACTGCCTAAGAACAATATCACGAAGAAATACATTAGGAACAGGAGAATGCTCGAATCAACAGAACTATACAGGAAAACATATGAGGGAATAATCGATCTCGTGAGGCGCTAAGACTAGATTGACACCATTAATCGATAGGTACGGCCGGCCACTAACACATATGAGGATAAGCGTCACACTACGATGTAATCATAGATGTATTTTCTGCCACCATGAAGGACTACCCTTCAAGATAGATGGAAATGAGCTTTCCGCGCAGGACTGGGGATTCGTAGCATCAGTAGCTTCTTCTCTAGGTATAAAATACTACAAGATAACAGGGGGCGAGCCACTGGTAAGAAACGATATCGTAGACGTAGTGAGAGCAATCAGAGAGAGCGGCGGCATAGTATCCATAGTGACCAACGGCTCCTTACTATCAAAGTACGCCGGGGAACTCGCCGAACTAGTATCACATATAAATGTAAGCCTACACTCCCTAAACCCCACAGTATTCTATAGGATAACACGTGGAAGACTCGAACCCGTTCTTAAAGGGATAGAAGAAGCTCTGCACCACGGTATAAAACTTAAAATAGACTACGTAGTACTAGCGCTGAACAATAATGAATACACCGAGATAATCAATTATGCAAGCAGCCACGGAATAGATCTTAATATAATAGAGCTTATCCCACTAGGCATGCCCCTAACCGAATACCAGAGATTACATGCCCCAATGGATCCCATAGAGAAATACCTCGAGAAAATCGCTGTCAAAAAAGATAGAAAAACATTCCAGAACAGACCAACCTATATCTTACCCAGCGGAATAGAGGTTACAGTGATTAAAGGCATATGTAATCCTGAAATGTGCCTTCACTGTACAAGGATTAGGATGAGCCCCGACGGCAAGATCAAAACCTGTATCTACAGGAATGATAACCTACTCGACGCATACCCCTATATTAAGTCACGCGACGAGACCGGGCTGAGAAAACTTTTCATAAAAGCAAATAGTCTAAGAGAACCCTTCTTCAAACCAGAGAAAACCCCTGAGGCGATACAGAGTGTCAATGATAGATATCACCTCGAAAAAAGAAGTCTATAGAGAAGCAACGGCAGAAGGCATAATAAAGCTCAGGAAAGAAACCGTGAAAAGAATCTTGGAAGGAAGAGTTGAAAAAGGAGACGTGTTCACGATATCTAAGATCGCCGCAATAAATGCTGTTAAGAAAACCCCTGAGCTAATCCCATTATGCCATAACATACCGATAACGCATGTAAATGTCGAGTTCGAAATACTTGACGACGAACGCATAATGTGCAGAGTAACTGTTAGAACAACGGCGAAAACCGGTGTAGAGATGGAGGCTTTAACCGGGGTTAGTACTGCGTTGCTCAACGTATGGGATCTAGTTAAGAAGTATGAGAAAGACGAGAATGGCCAGTACCCCTTCACACGTATTGATAGTATTAGAGTCGTATCCAAGATTAAGAAGAATCTCTCTTCTTAATGCTACTACGATCTATTCTTTTATCTCCTACCACCCAGAACTCTCCATCATCTCTAACTTCCAGTTTGAATATGGGTGCGTGATGTTTTATTGTTTCAAGCACTTCTCTAGCGGCATTAAACCCGGTATTGCGGTCGACCGCGGAGACTAGAATATAAATCGTTGTATCTCCTGGCGGTAGTTCGCCTATTTTGTGATAAACATAGACTTTTCTAAGATTATCGTATTTCTCCACAACCTTTCTGACTAAGTTATACATGATCTTGCGAATATACTTATCATATGTTGTATATACAAGCTTCTCAACTCTCTTTCCCTCAACAACCCCTTTAACAAAGCCTATAAAAGCGACTATTGCTCCTGCACCTTCTTCACTAGTTTCTCTACGTATCGATGCTACCAATTCGTCCAGCGACGGTTCATTCTCGCCTATATCAATCTCTATTTTAGGAACGCTCATAGTTATCCGCCCGATCCGGGAGGTATTAATGCTATTTCATCTGTAGGTTTACAAAATATGTTCTCACCGGATCTACCATTGACGTATATATTTAGTGTAATATCGAGTTTCTCTAATACAGGATATCTTCGTCGTAGTTCCTGTACTAGTTCATTAGCGCTGATCTCATTCTTATCTATATCAAGTAGAACCTTATCTGAGCCAAGAATGTCAATTAGTAACCCGTATACCTTGATAGTGTATCTTGGCAGAAATAATCACCTGTTTTCATCATGGGATGAATTAACCCTATATAAAGGTTTCTCATGAATTGTAAGCTCGTTTTGTAAAACAAACTATTAAAGTTAGGATAACACAAATACCTATGGAACAATCCGAAAAGGTGGCAACCATGAACAAGTATGGTATAGTAGGTCTAATCATACTTATAGCAATAGTCATCGGTGGAGCAGCATACTACATGAGCATGCAGCAAACACAAACTACAACTACTACTACGACAACAACGACAACTACAACACCGCCAACTCAGACAACCACTACTACATCCACATCGGGTCTAACACATACAGAGGTAGAAGCAATAAAGTATATGGCTGAAGAGGAGAAACTCGCTTACGACGTATACAATAAGCTGACAGAAATGTATCCCAACGTACCAATATTCGCAAATATAGCGAAAAGCGAGGCCACCCATGTCAAAGCAGTGATGAGCCTTGCCGAGAAGTATGGCATATCGATCAAACTAGGTGCCCCAAGCCAGTTCAACAATACTCATATACAGGAACTCTACGATCAACTCGTGAAAGAAGGTTCTAAGGGCCTCGAAGAAGCCCTCAAAGTAGGAGCACTTATTGAAGAGACTGATATAAAGGATCTACAGGAATGGATCGCTAAAGTACAGCATGAAGACATAAAGCAAGTGTTCGAATGCCTCATGATGGGGTCACGCAACCACCTAAGGTCATTCGTGTCGACGCTGGAGAAAATGTTCAATGTAACCTATACACCACAGGTAATATCACAGCAGGAATATGAGGAAATAATAAACTCCCCAATGGAGACAGGGCCTAACAACGTGTGCTCAAGCCTTGGAATAGATATAGGTGCCAACGTAACAACAACTCCAAAAGGATCTTCAAAGTAAACAATACTATTTTTCCCATAAAACGGGGCAAATACGTCTAAATACTATCCTTATCCTACAATCTAGCAATAATCTATAGTATTATTATTTACATTAATACAGCAAATTCAGTTAATACAAGGATGAAAATGAGAATGGTAGCCGGGCGGGGATTCGAACCCCGGTCACGGGGGTTCTCCCCGTTGCGGGACGGGCCAGAGCCCCGCATCCTTGGCCGCTAGACGACCCGGCTACTTCCAAGCTATAGATAGGATTTCCGTAGGGGTCTTAAATGTTTTCCGACGATAGCCCCGGGCAATCCATTATCTTTTCGAAACATTCTCTTAGGAGAATGTATGAGAGAAAAATATCATTAGATGAAGTCCTAGAAGTTCTTTCCAGTCCTTTAGGTATAATCTATGATAAGCACAACGATGTATACATAGCGCTTGGCCACCAGGGAATAGCCGTAGTCTACGCGTTCAGAGCTAGTAAGATAGAAATACTCACAGTTCTAGGGAAAAGAGAGTTCTCAGCTCTCCAGAAGAAATTCGGAGAACGGAGATACAAGACTATATGGCCAGGAACGCGTATTTTATAATCCCTTCTATACACTCTGTATTAACCAGTGTGGGCCCGTAGCTCAGCTAGGTAGAGCGGCGGGCTTTTAACCCGTAGGTCCCGGGTTCAAATCCCGGCGGGCCCGCTGGCCCTTTTCCTCCCATATTTACCGCATTTATCCTAATACATTCGGGAATTACTGCTAGATTTTTATGGAAGATATCCTTTCAGGATAGCATATCTCGAGATTGTTGATGCGAGCATATGGGCTATTCTTAGTGGTTCTGGGACAGGGCTATAGGTCATCAATTTCTTCAACAGCGTGGACGCTTCTTTTATCGGTAGGCCTACAGAATAGAATCTTACGACGCGCCAAGCAGTCATCAAAGGCGTTGAACGCGTATATACTCTTCTTATAACATCGTATCTCTTTTGATAATCCTTAAAGTGTTTCACGAGTGCATGCTTAATCCTTTCAAGATCCAGGGGATACTGGATGAATGTTATCACCGGAATACTTGTCTCCATGTAAATCTTATCTGGATCCGCTATGTCGAAACCAGCATATGTTATGCCGTCAAGCATGATTACGGGGTTCGACGAGTACAATGATAGGTTCTCGGCCATATCTATGATCATACGTGTTGCATTAAGCCCATCAATTAAGATCTTATCATGGACTATTCTGCGGATTCTTCCATCACTATAAAGAACTCCTATGAGAAGGGTTTTACCGTTTAGACTCTTAAATGAAGGTAGAAAATAACCGTCATCAAATGCTATTATGTCACGCTTCACCTAGTGCTTCCTCCATGATTGTGAGAAGATCACGGGGTATCTTAACAATTTTTGTCTTCCCATATCTCCCCCTATTTACAACTAGTGCTGTCGCGAGGCCTAGCATGTCTAGTTCGTTGATTATCTCGCTTACCCTACGCTGTGTCAGCGGGTCATATCCGTAGCTCATAGCGATCTCTTTGTACTTGCTGTAAATCTCCCCTGTAGTCCCGCTCCCCTTAGTCTTAACAAGGTATATGATTGCATTAAGGACGAGTTTTGCATGTAGTGGGAGAGTTGATACTGCCTGATATATTCTCCCATACTCTATTTCGCGAGAAGCCTGTATGACATGTTTTATCTCTACCTTATTAGCGCCTTGCCTCTCCGCTATTTCTCCCGCGACACGTAGTAGATCGAGGGCTCTACGGGCATCACCGTGTTCTCTAGCAGCGAGGCCTGCACAGTATCTCACTATTTTCTCGGAAACAGCGCCTGGAACGAACGCTTTTTGCGCTCTCTCCCACAGTATATCGAATAGTTGTTCGGCGTCATAGGGTGAGAAAACTATCTCTTCTTCTCCTAGACTGCTCCTAACACGTGGGTCGAGCGTGTCGACAAAGTTTATATCGTTCGTTATACCTATGATCGCTACCTTCGCGTTCTCTAAGTCCTCGTTTATCCTGACCAGCTTATAGAGGAGATCATCGCCGTGTCTCTTGACATAATAATCTATTTCGTCAAGCGCGATGATATGGAGGCCTCCCCAGTTCTCCAGAGCTTGTACGTAGCGAGTATATATTTCCGATATAGCTATTCCTGACAAGGGTATTCTTAGGCCTAGGCTTCTAGCTATCGATGCTAGGACACGATACGTGGTATCGACTTTTCTCGTGTTTACATAAGCATATTTTATCCTAGCTCCAAGGCTAGGTGCTTTCTCCATAAGTTTTTTCAGCACGAACTTCGTTACAGCTGTTTTACCCGTTCCGGTCAATCCATAGATTAGTATATTGCTCGGTCTTTCCCCCTTCAACCCTACAACGAGTATCTCGACGAGCTTCCTTATCTCACGTTCTCTATGAGGCAGGGTCTCGGGAATATAGTCGGGCAATAATATTTCTTTGTTAACAAATATCCGTCCATGCCTCTTCAAACGCTCTTCTATTATCTTATCGATAATGTCGCTCAATATCTCGGCATCCCCCGCGCCGCCACAACTAGGACTGAGCAGACTATGTTGATTCTTGGATATATATTATAATGGGGGATAGAAAAACTATGGGCTAATGAAATAATTGGATCATCCTATTATTTCGGTCCGATAAGTTCCTCGACTTCTTTACTACCATGCTTAATTGCTTCAACTTGCTCAGGATCCAGGCGCCTTAGAAGCTCTAGGAACTCCCCAATATGTTCTTTTTCCTCTTTCGCGATATCAAGGAAAACCCTCTTGACACCTTCATCCTGGATGAGATGAGCGAATTGAGTGTAGAAGTTTACAGCGTCAAGCTCAGCCATAATAGCCCATCTAATAGCCTGGATCATTTCTTCGCGAGATAATGGTTCTTTACGCGTAATATCTATAGGATTCTTACCAAGCATATAGCACACCTCTTACAGGTACAAGTGTTTTGAATAACTATTACTTGTTTCCATAATTATATAGTAGTTATGCATGTGTTTTCTAAACCAAAATCTACGACGAGAAAGGCCTCAGTAATTAAACCTTATAACTTGATATGAGCAGTAATATTCCTATGATATCACAGAACCAAGCGTCTCCTAATGGATCTAATCCTATAGTTTCTCACCCCGAAATTTTAGAGAGTATCGTAAATGACCCAAACTTTCTAGCATGGTCAAAGCAACGCTACTCAAGCAGTGGCCACGCTATCTACGTATTATACAAGCAATAAGTATTCGTTAAGGATTATCGAGAACCGCTAATGATGAATTAGCTGAACTATAGGTGTGCTCGTAGAGTCTTGGAAGCCACACCAGCTCTTAGAGACTACGCGCTACTCATGTATGATATCAGCCTAGAAATCAATACCAAGCTACTGCGAAAATACATGCCGCCGAAGAAGATCGAAGCAATAACTGGGAGTATCCTCGAGTTCGAGATAAAGGAGACATGGAAGCCGTGAGAATCATTGAGAAAGCGCTAGAGTACATAAATGATATAGCCAGGAGAAACACCGAGTACAAGCTACCCATGATAATAACGTTCTTCACAGGGCTAAGGAGCACCGAGATAAAAATACATGCTCGACAACTGGAGCAGACTTAGGAAGATAAGGCTTGACGGAGTATATCTAGTAGGTACTAAACTATGGCAGGGTCAAGAAAAGGGCCTACATAACATTAATGCCTGAAAAGCTATACCAGCTCATAAACGAGCAACTGGAAAGATCATGTCAGACACTAGTTTGGGATAAACATAGGCCTATTCAGAAAAGCCTGGATAGTCATAACGTCAGGCTACCTAGACTATGGAGAAAAGATCTGCTACAAAGCAGACTTAGAACAGTACAGGTAAAACATTATACCAAGCATACCAAGCTGATAAGCCAGAAATAAATTCTGTAAAGCCTTCAAGCCCTACCTATATCTCCTAGATCTGCTCACCGAGAACACCGCTGAGAACACGGTTCATTAAGAACAAGAAATCAACGCCTTTCTTTGTTATCTCAATGCTTGCAGGCTTCCCTTTCCTTACATTTACCAGCCCTTTTATCTCGGCATACTCTATATGTTTCCTAACCTTAGTATAATTGACCTTAACACCTTCTTTCTGCCTATATCGTTTGAAAAGTTCTGTCATAGAAATTCCAGGGTTCTCATATACAATGTTTAGCAATTTATAAAGTACCACGATATCAATCTCCATGCTCACCATGCTCACTATTAATCACCATTTATACGTTTTCTAACTTGTGAATTTATTAAGCTATCATATTAATATTCTGTAAAAGCGAGATATAGACTCCGATCATATTACAACCAATTAAACTAATATTCAGTTCTGGATAGAAAGGTGAAGACTAATGAATATGTTTACGCAGAAAAACCTACTAGATATTCATGCCGTAAGAATTTCTACGTATTCTTGAAGGATTAATCGATAGAAACGATAGAATACCAGCCATTGTATGGGATGATGCCACTTCTGACTAGGACACCAGAAATATATGAGCAAATTCACAATAGCTGTCCGTGAACATTTCAACGTTTTAAGAACCCATATAGCAGTAATACCAATGCTGAGGATACATAGATTTTTACGAAGACCCTAAATAACGTATAAGCTATGCACGTTGCTACTATGACAACGATGAAGACAGTTTATTCTTCGGAGAAGAACGGCCTAGCCCCTAGGCTGAACACTACTTTACCGTATAATGGAAAGACTACCCACAACACCTCGAGAAGCGAAAACAATACATGGAGATCGGATACGATAAGCTCAAAAACAGTCTCGAAGAAATAGCCGAAGAAGCAACATTAGAACTAGAAGAAATATCATCAAAATCAAAATATGTTACTTCGAAGAAGAAAGATGCCAAAACTTGCTAATCTCGAAGAACTAGTTAAAAACACTGATTTAATCCGTCTAAGGGAGATGCAGCCACTAGATGCGGGCCAGGACAATACTTGCGCCTATCACTGCAGCCATAATGTTGCTTGACAACGTTACAATTATTTTTAGCAATATAGTCAGGCACAGCAGAACTAA
Source organism: Desulfurococcales archaeon (assembly GCA_027067785.1). Taxonomy (GTDB): domain Archaea; phylum Thermoproteota; class Thermoprotei_A; order Sulfolobales; family Desulfurococcaceae; genus JAADCY01. The sequence goes on from JAMOVL010000050.1 coordinate 25,802, forward strand.
ACCCCATAGTATCTTTTTCCTTTCGAACCCATTCCTGTACGTTTGTTTCAGCATATTCAAGATCCTAGCTGCAGCTTACCTAACGTATAGGTTTGTTGAAAATAAAGAAGCGCTACTTGTATGGGCTATAGTTATGTTTTTCTTCATACGAGCAATAATAATGAATACGGTGAACTGGCTTGCCTGAGAAAATATACTTGACCCTTATAGGCATACTAGCCATTATAGTTGCATCACTACTAGTTACTGGTTTCCAGCGTCCTCAGACAATAATAATTACAACAATTACAACTAAGACCGTCTACCAAACGATTACCGAGACCCGTACCAAGACAACAACCTATACAACAACAAAATATGAGACAACAATGAGCTATAAGACCATAAGGACAACAACCACAGTGATAAAGAACATAACGGTATATACGCTGAGCCAAGACCCAGACATAAGCATTAAGATAAAGCCGGTATGGTATCAGGGCCTATTCATAGAGAAGATAAGGATCTACATAACAAACAACGGCAACACAACTAAGTACAACCTACTCCTAGTAGTCATAACCGAGAACAGCTTCGGATACAAGACCACAATAAAGAAAATAGACGAGCTAGACCCAGGCACAACACTCCAGGAAGAAATAAACCCAGCACCAGCAACAACAAAATACTACATCACAATCCTACAACCAAGAAAATAAACGGATGAATTTGAGTGCTGCTATGAGCCATAGTAGTCCGTAGATGGATAGTATTATGACGGCTATATCGGGCCTGTAGAACGCCAGGCATAGGATTACCAGTATAGGCAGCACTCCAACCAGAAATACAAAGAACCAATAATACCTATCCTCAGTTATATCCAGAAAAGTCATTCCATGTTCATCCCAGAAATCCTGCTGAGTATTCTTCGTGCTTCTCTCCTATCGCTCGCATCGATCAGCTCATGGATGTTTCTTAGTAGCTTGTCGAAGGCTTTCCTGCTGTGCTCCTTCAACACAACAGTATCTGTGAAGAAGCATGTCTTGCCAAACCTAGCTCTTCTAACCTCAACTGAGACCAACCATGATGGAATAATTATTGATACCTCAACAGAACCACCGCCGAGATCGCAGAATACCCTATAACCGTTAAACGTGGTCTGTAAGACACATTTATCGCCAAGCCTATAAACCGCCATGCCTTACTCGTCCCTGTTTTCTCTATTTCTATTTTAGAAATTTATAAAGTGTTTGTAATATAATCTGTGATATACCTGTGATAAAGGGGGTGCTCGGAAAACTTAAATATTTCTAAAAAAGAAATAAAATACATAGTGAAAACATGGAGCTCCGAGAACTCTCAGGCCCGGAATTCGTTAGGCTACATGGAAGAACACGGGATAAAGCCTTCTGATCTCGGTATTAAGCCTCATTATAAGTACATGCTGAAGAAGGGAGAGCGTAGGCCCAGCCGTGATCTCATCATTAAACTTTATAACCTGATATGGGGTAGTAGGAAAAACGGGATATGTGGGCCGGTAGCTCAGCCTGGAAGAGCGCTCGGTTGGCATCCGAGAGGTCCCGGGTTCAAATCCCGGCCGGTCCACCATTCTCCCAATGCGGGCCTTAAAACCATCATTAAAGCTTTCACGGATATTATAAAGTAAATCCGTTTTAGCGATAATATTGGTATTTAAGTAATTTTTATCAGATATGTAAAACTATAATATTATTCCCGAACGATAAGCTTAAGACCCCGTATTATAATCTCCCCCCTTAGGAACTACGTGCTTGATTTGGGAGTAGATAATGTTATCGAGGTAGGGATCAAGTTATGTCAAAGAAACACCCTAATATTTTAGAACATGAGCTCGTACCTAAACATGAAATATTATCTCCTGAAGAAGCTTTAGAGGTTTTGAAAAAACTAAATATAAAGCCTTACCAGCTCCCCTGGATCAGCATAAACGATCCTGTCGTTAAAGCTATAGGGGCTCACCCAGGCGACATAATCCGCATTATAAGGAAGAGCCCCACTGCAGGCGAAACAATTGCTTACAGATACGTGGCTGTAGATACAGTTAAACCAAGAAAGAAGGGTGCTTAAAAGTGGCTACACGATCAAAAGCTTTTCCATCACCCGATGATCGATGGATTGTGATGAAGAAATTCTTCGAGGAAAAAGGACTAGTACGTCAGCACCTAGACAGCTATAATAGATTCATCTCAAAGACTCTGCCGGAGATAATAGATGAGTTCAAGGTAATCGAAGTACCAGGTATAGCTAAGGTCATAATAAAGGGGTTCCGGATAGGCAAACCAGTCGTAAGAGCGATCGAGGGATTCGAGAAAGAAGTAACCCCCCTCGAGTGTAGATTGCGTAATCTAACATATGCTGCACCCGTATATTTACGATTATCAATAGTGACTGATAGGGGAGAAGAACAAGAGCAGGAAATACTACTAATGGATCTCCCGATTATGTTGAAATCAGATATCGATCCACTCAGCAAAATGTCCAAGGAAGAACTAGTAAAGATCGGTGAAGACCCG
>JAMOVL010000051.1 GCA_027067785.1 Desulfurococcales archaeon
TTTGTTAAGCTCAAGAAAAGCCAGTAATCCTATAAGCACTATCAATAGTATACATGCTATTTGCTCAAGCAAATATATCGGATCGATAATGCTTGTCGGGACGATATAATATGGTTTAAACACTATTAATCATCTCGGAGCCTGTATGACTGTACTATTAGTTATTGGAGGCGAGTTTTATGAAAGCTATGGTCTTAGAGAAACAAGCGCCTATCGAGACAAACCCATTGAAACTCATGGATATAGATAGACCTAGCCCTAGGAAGGGCGAGGTATTACTGAGGATCAAGACATGTGGGGTATGCAGGACAGATCTCCATATTATTGAGGGTGAATTACCAGCGGTAAAACTCCCATTAATCCCCGGCCACCAGATCGTAGGTATTGTCGAAGAAATCGGTGAAAACGTTACTAGTGTTAAGAAAGGAGAAAGAGTAGGTATTCCATGGCTATACTGGGCCTGCGGCGAATGCAAGTACTGTAAGAGAGGATTAGAAAATCTATGTGATAAAGCATTATTTACAGGATACAGTGTAGATGGCGGCTACGCAGAATATGTTGTTGCACCAGCAGACTTCGTTCATCCAATGCCGAAAACCCATGACGACCTACATGCAGCACCACTCCTATGTGCCGGCGCAGTTGGCTACAGAGCACTACGCCTAACAGGCCTAGTAGAAAGGAGAGAGGGTGTATTGGGCCTTTTTGGCTTCGGCGCCTCAGCAAATCTAATGCTCAAAGCAGCCAAAGCCCTCGGCCTAGAAGTATATGTGTTCACACACTCGCCATGGAAAATAGATTATGCACTAAAACTAGGCGCTGACTGGGCAGGCGATACCAGAGAAGAACCCCCGAAAAAGCTTGATGCTGCAATAGTCTTCGCCCCCGTATCATGGGTTTTCATTGAGGCACTTAAAAAACTAGACAAGGGAGGAAGAGTAGTTCTCGGAGAAATCTATATGACGCCTATCAAAGAACTCGATTACAGCCTTCTATGGCTGGAGAGAGAAGTTAAGACGACGGCAAACGTTACCCGTAGAGATGTACGAGAATTTCTCAAACTAGCAGAAGAGCATAGGATCATGCCGGATATAACAGTTTATGAACTAAGAGATGCTAATAAGGCGTTGCAAGACCTTAAGAAAGGACGTGTTAAAGGAACAGCCGTACTCAAGATCCAGTAGTGCTCGATAACAACAAGTATGCATAATATAATGCCCTAGCATCTTCTTCAAGATACTTCTTTATTTTTTCTCTCCAATACATCGATCTCGGCCTCTCCTCGGCCTTCTTAAGAGAATCAACTATTTCAGGCAAACTCATCTCTAGTTTCAATAGGCCCGACTCACTAACTAAGGTACGATAGCTTGAAGGCGATAAGCCCTGTTTTTCCAGAAGCTTGCTTAGTTCGATAACATTACTGCTTGACTCAACAACTCGGGTTAGCATTCTTAGATTAGCTGTTCTCAAAAACTTAATCATAGTGTTTTTCTCAGGTACGATAAGCCTAAAGTTATCATAAGAAACTAATTCTAGGATCCTCGACTCAATGAATCTCAGCGTCTCCGGCGGCTTAATATATGGTACAGGAGGATACATCTCTGTCTCGACAACCACGCTTTCACCATCAAAAAACGATAATCCAACAACAAGTCTAGGCAACTCTCCCAGTAGATCGAGGATCTCGGCTATGCCTGTTACGGCAACCAGTTTTAATGAGCGGCTTGGGCGAGGTATTGTTATCTCTTTGTTTTTAAAGAAAGCTTTCATCTTTTCACGCGATAAAATGTAATCTATCACACGAAGACATACTTGTTTTATAATATTCCAGTCAAAGCCTAGGGTAATGTAGTCGGCATAGGCTATTTCGTCAATCTCCGATAGTAGAACAATATCTAGTTCATCGGGCTGGTACTTTTCCACGATACTCCTTATTTCTCTCCAGTCGAGCCCCACTAATATACCAGCAGCCTCTGGTTCATGTAGGCTAAAATATTTCTTCTCTCCAGCCTTGACAACATCATACATGATCGTCTCGAAAGCTATACCCTTGATCCTACGAAGAATAATCATGAGATAAGCAAGGGCAATACGCAGTAGAGTAGCATCCTCCGCTTCTTCAACATCATAGGAAAAACCATATGTGAAGTCACGGTACTCGCCCCCAGTGTTCTTCGGCACATATATAGTCTTCCTATCATAGACAACAATACTACCACTTGGTACACGTAATACGCGTGGTTTCTCAGATTTCAGCGTCCATATGCATCTATTAGGTATTTTCCTGTATTTCCCGAATCCATTGGAAGGAGTATAGACGACGCATAGCATTTCCGAGGAAAGCCTGCCAGTAAATATGTCTTTTACTATGTCGGGTTTCTCTCCCCAGTTCATCTTAATATACCTGTATTCTTCCAGAGCAGTCGACAATGCATCGTCTTTGTAGAACAAACTGTATCTTATCGGTTCTTCATAAACTGCTTTGACATGTCTCGAGCTTCGACCGTAATCAAGCCTAGTCACTATGGCGTCATTACCTATATCAATACATCCAGGCTGAAATTTCTCGACAAGATCACAATGGCCAATAGGCTCCAGAGGTTTCTCTTCACTATTTTTCACTAAGTAGCGTTTAATACCGTAAGGCGGAGCAAACTCGTAAAAGTTCAGTCTCTCCCATACCCATCTGAGTAGTTTCTCATTGATTTTATCGCTTCTTAGAATACCAGTTTTCTTTAATGCCTCTTCCTCTAGAGAGCTAAGAGGCTCTTTAATCCATGGAGATAATAGTTTTGAAAGCCCAGTGAATAAATGAAGATATAGGTTCTCAGGGTTGACAAGCGTTTTCTCAATGCCCAATGATAACCATTTATCAAGCGTATCAATTCCTTTTATTAACAATTCTCGATCCCATCTAAGAACAGGTATAATAATTGATTCTGTGAACGGAATATCAGTTCTACGTCCCTTGCGTCCTTCGCGCTGCCAGAACTCACGAACCTCATCTGGCAAGCCCACATGAACTATCCTAGCTATTAAGCCTATATCTATTCCCTGAGTTAACGTCCGTGGAGATACTATGATCTTCATTTTGCCTTTTCGAGCTAATTCTTCTATTTCTTCCCTCCGAGGCTTAGGGATTAAATGATGATGCGCGGCTATGGGTGCATTATCGCCTAGTCTTGATTTTATGGACCTAACTAGTGTTTCTGCTGAATTAATCCCTCTTGTAAAGACTAGAGTAACGTATTCGTCATCCAAATATGTACTTATTATCTCCGGTATGTCTAGTGTAATACTGGATACATCGAATCCTTTAGCTTGGAGATATGCTATGATTCTATACGGGTCTTTCTTGAATTTACTATAATCCTTTATTGCTGTAAGGATCTCACGGTCATCGATAACGTTTTCTTTACCTTTAATCTCCTCATTTATTCTACGCCATATCTTCTGTAAGTCTTTTCCTAAAACAATTATAACCCTATTTTCAACGTGGAAAGGCTTTCCTTCAATTACTCTATAATCTCTACCTGTCAACGATCTTAGATATAATCCTAGATCATCCGGATTTGATAGAGTTGCCGTTAAAACACATATTTGTATTTTCTTTTGCGAGATATAGGAAATAAACCAGAGAAGACCGAGCAGGAGAGCCAGAGATCTAGGTCCATAAAAGTCTAGTTCGTCAATTATAATGAGATCAGTATTGATCAAGTAGTTGTAGAGCAAACTAGAGGATACTGATTTTACGGCTTTCTTAATATCGTGCATAAGAAATGCAGGGTTTGTTATTATGATATTTGCTACTTCAATCGATTTCCGTAATCCTTTCAACCCTGAACTTCTCATGATCTCTTGCTTCTTGACACTGTCGAGCTGAAGAGCGTTTGCCTTAATAGTTGATACGTATTTTGATATTCTTCTTATTTGATCATTGGCCAATGCCAGTGTAGGATAAAGAACTAATGCCCGATAGTTTGTATTTTCTTTTGTCTTGCTTAGAAAATATAGTATCCATGCTTCTGTTTTACCGCTTCCAGTACCTGATCTAAGGATTATATTGTATCCTTTTTGGAGTGAATCATAGGCTCTAAATTGATGTTCATATAAATTCATAGAACCTATATTGAGAGAAGATAGTTCTTCAACAATATCTGAGAATTTTAGAGGTATTTTATCCGGAGTCTCAGCTGGTTGTTTTCTGAAGTATATCTCATACCCTTTTTTAGTAAGTAGTTTTGTAGAATCAATAGGCATAGTTCATCACACCAATTATATTTATCTTATATCATATTATTTTCCTTAAATACTTTGATATAGTACCTTTCCTTAGAATAACAATTTCTTTCGAGATATCATCGGAAAGCCAGCGAGGTCTTCTATTACTGGTTGTAAACAAGTAACATTTTAGATCATCTATAGATCGAGTATATAATAGAGCATCTTCTAGCGGTATCTTCGGCCTTGAAGAGAAACTCGCTATAACAAACATTATTCTACGAGAAGAAATTGGTTCTCTCAGATCTTCAAGCATATCTACTGCTTCTATAATTGCAAGAGATGGTTCAGCAGGATGCTGAAATAATGGTATATTGCGTACGACGTTTATTGTATCAGAAAACATGTCAAGTTCCCCTAGATCTAATAAGGGAATAGGTTCTTTTCCGAACAATACAATACCGATCCTTGCAAGTTTATTCTTTGATGCATATGTGTAAACAGCGTTCATAAACTCTAATATTAATTCTAGGTCAGATGACCTGGTCCATTCAAGAACTAAGACTATATCGATCATCATATTTACCCTGTAATATCCTCTACTATCTTTCTAAGTTTCGAAAATAGTTCTGCTTTGGTATCAACACTATATGATATGCCATTCGTTGTTTTGACAGCTTCTTCAATCAGAAAAGCATCGCTATCTTTAATTTTACCTATGCTCACTATGACCAGTCTCACTGAAGAGTTCTTCGCGTATATTGCTGCGACATCAAGAGGTATGCCCATATTAAATCCTCCATCGGTTATCATTATAACGTATTTGCTACCGTGAACTCTACGAAGAATTTTAACTGATACTATGACTCCATCGCCCGGTGCACTGCCTTCACCCATTATGCGTAACCTAGACAACGCGTCTAGTACAAGGGCGTAATCTCTAGTAGGACATAGTAGAGGATATGCTTTGCCGAAGAAAACAGTCATGCCTAGCTTGACAGGCATGTTTTTCTCTTTTAGCATTTTTATTGCTACATAATCTACGGCATCCCTAACTGCGGATAGCTTATTCGGGGTTAGATCATTATATGATTTCCTCATACTGAGCGAAGTATCTATCAGAAACACGATGTTATACACCAATCTCTAGCACCCTCAAGACATCTTCATGTATTATTGTAGGAAATGATTTCAGCCCGAAGACTATTGTTCTTAACTTGTCATCTTCTATTTCGTTTCTCAATGTTAGGAGTATTGATAGAAGGCTACAGGTGTCCACACCGTATTCGTTCGCTATTAGTCTTGTCCTCATATCTTCGGTCATATAGATTATTTTCTTACTGCTTTTGGCATAAGCTAGAGCAATTGCTTCATGTAATGTGATCTTTACCTTGGGAGAAATATAGACACGTTTGGGTTTTTCTATAAATTTGATAATTCCCCTAAGATTTACCGAATAGTAAAGTCTAGGATACATTATTGTCTCTAGCAGTGTTTCCGCAGATATAGGTGCTAAGAACTGATAGCCATCCTGCGCCAGTTTTTCAAAATATTGTTGGATATTATAGGTGTATATCAAGTAGATCGTCAATGGATCCACTATATAGATATTATCGGGAGTCATCCTCTTCAAATAATCTACATTATTCACGCCAACTAATGGTATTATTCCCCGAGAAATCATGTAATCAGACATTTCTGGAAACGATAACCCGGCAAAATATGCAGCGTATTGAAAACTCGTCTTATCGTTTACATATAGTTTAAGAGAAATTTCTCTAAGATCTATTTCCTTCAACAATTTTCTTACGGCATCCCTTACTGCCTCGCTTAGGCTAGAATATAGTCCTAGTTCGACAAGCCTTCTTAGTTTTTCTTCGAGTATTCCTGTAAGTTCTATGTCGACCATAATGACACTCTCAGAGACTAGTTGAATTATTCCTATGATTTTTTCGGTCTTTTCATTGACTAAATACAGGATCATCCACTATATTTTGTTTTTCAATAAAATAATTGTTTTCAAAAAAAGTTATTGGTTAAGAAAACATTGTGGGCTACCACTTTATTTTGTCGGCGCTATGTATAGGACTATCGGCACATACGCTGGTGCTATTAGTAGGAATGACCTGTATCCTAGCATTGTATATCCTACGATATACTGGTAGTAGCCTGGCAGGCCTATCAGCATTATCGCTATTGATGTCTCGTTAGCTGTGACAGTTACTGGTATCTTCTGGCAGTCTCCGAATCCTGTCATAGGCGGTGCTGATACGACTGCATTGCCCTGCTCGGTTATGGTTATGATTGGCGCGTAGCTTAGAGCATAGCTACCCCATACACTTACTACTGTTTTGCCAGTGCCATTTGTTACTGGTATGACAACGGCTCCTATTCCTATCTTGGGGTTGATAGATGCACGTATTGGGATGATCTCAATCTGTACATTCTCAGGATATTCTTTTGATGCACCTATCAATGTATTCCTAATGACTACCCAGTATGTGCCTGTTACTGGCGTGGGTGCGAATACCGCTGACTGTGTATCGGACGGCGTGTCGAAGTGGGTACCCCATCCTGAGCTACCATGAATGAACCAGCTGAACTTGCCGGCAATCACTGAGCCGTAGAATAGTGATAGTGGTGGTCCCGCGAGTACGTATGGTGTGTAGTATCCTGCCACGTAGAGGTCTATGTTGGTGTTAGGATCTTTCCACATGACCTTCACTATTAGTCCTACAACACTGGGGTCTGTTACCTCGATCGGGAATGTTCTCCAGTCACCACTCTCATATCTCCATGACCAGTCGAAGGGGCCAGCAACGTAGTAGTTAGTGTAGAGTGTCGTGTTGTCAGTGGATGTTAGTATTAGACCTGGCGTGTTCGGCGTTATAGCTGCCTTTACTACTATGGATACCGGGACAAGTACTGGTTTTTCACCGCCACATACTATTACATAGCCCTGATATACGCCTGGCTTTGCGTTCGGCGGTACTTTTACATTTATCGTTATGTTGCCTGCGCCTACTTGTCCTGAGGGTACTGTTATCCAGTTCCATGTGGTCCTGGATGCTTGTAGGAGGTCTAGCTTGAATGGCACGATACCGTAGCCGAAGACATAGTAGTAGATGTTGCTGAATACTCTTATGTCTAGGACTAGTGATTGTTCTGCGTTAGCTGGTAGTTTTCCTAGGTAGTCTTTTAGATAGTTAAGGATGTTTTCGATCTTAGCGTTGGGGTCTCCGAATGTTACGTGCCAGTCATTGGCGTAGCGTATATCGTAGTTTATACGTGCTGTTTCGTTTAATTCGATCTTCTTGTCTCCATTGAGATCGATCCAGTAGTGGAGATCTATTCCTGCGATAATCCATGGTATGTACTGTCCATTCCTACCAAGGGGATCATAGACATTATATGGTATGCTAGCTACGAATTCGACGAAGTCCTTATTATTCCACGCATCCTTGCTTACAGGTATCATTATGTGTGTTATTGCCGGATATGATAGGTTGAGATATAGTATATCGCCTTTAACCCCGACGATAAGCTTCTTCAGCGGTATGGGGCCTGAGGGTGTGAACGCTATTGCATCGTTTAGATCTAGGTATTTGAGAAGGTTTACTCTGACCGTAGTGTATCTTACTGCTTTTAATGTGTATTCTCCCTTGCCGTTAATGATTAATGTTATGTTCTTTGACTCGCCTGGGTATAGCGGGCCTGTGTAGATCTGGGTATCTCCAACTGGTTTGACTGTTAGGTTTAGATCCTTATAGTCCATATATGGTAGCTCATTATAGAATGTGTCATAGCTGTAAACAAGCGGTGTTCCTCCACTCATTATCGTCTTAACGGCGGTGTAGACGTCTACTTGTCCTGAGCCCTGTGTGAACGGGTCGTAGCCTAGGTCTTTAGCTGTGCTCTTTAGTAGTGCTTTTACATATGTTGGTGTCGGGAACTTACCGTATTTCTCGTGGTAGGCCTGCAGTATTAGTGCTATGCTTCCAGCGGTCATTGGTGTTGCTTCACTTGTTCCTCCGAAGAGATCATATGCTCCCAGGCCGTTTCCGAGGCCGAAGTGCCAGGGTGCTGGTGCCCATGCAAAGCTACCTATGTTTACGACGTCTGGCTTGGCTACGCCCATATCGGTTGGACCACGGTCGCTCCAGCTAACCACTTCTCCTCCTGGGGCTGGTAGGTATCCGTATAGCGGTCTATATGCGAATAGTGTTGATGCGCCTACGCTAATCACGAGACTGGCCGCGGCTGGCATTGTTACTGTGCCGTATCCTGGGCCACCGTTGCCCATAGCGAATACTATTATTGTGCCTGTCTCTGATACTAGGTAGTTGACCATCATGCTCATCGGATCCATTCCTGAGGCGAAGCCCACTATTCCTATATAGCTCATTCCCCAGCTGTTACTGATTATGTTAACTTTGTGCTCGCCAGTGTATTGCCAGTTCCAAGGCATGTTGTTGACTGCGGAGAATCCTGACCAGAAGAACTCGGCTGTGAAGGCATTAATTAAGAAGCCCGGTGTTGACGCTATCTTGGCATTAGGGGCTATTCCTTTTAGATGGAATACTCCGTAGCCTAGGTTGTATGCCACTCTTCCACGGCTAGCTATTACTGATGCACAGCTTGTACCATGTCCTAGCCAGTCATACGCTATGTCTACATAGTATCCATTGGGGTCGAGTCCTGGGAGGATTACTGCGTTGTACTCCCAGTCTTTGTCCCAGCCGTACTCCCTGGTGTAACCTGTCAGTATTCCTAGCCAATCATACACCCAGCCAGCCAGTTCTCCTGCACTGAAATCATTTACACCGTCACCGTTGAAGTCGCGAGCCATTACTTCTTGTCCGTAATACGCTGGTTTCTCATCGGCGAAACTGAAGTCCGCCCATGCCGGATTAGGTGCTGGCACTATCCCTGCTTCGTGTAGGACATACATTATGTAGTAATACGTGGTCGATAGATCGGCGTACACCGTGTCGTATTTACCATCATCGTTTGTGTCAGCAAGTATTATCGGCACTGTGTACTGCAGGATCCCCATTTCCCCATACTGCGGATAAACCGTCTCTACGGCTATGCCGAACTTGAATAGGTTGTCCTTGCTATGGATATTACCAACCTTGAACTCACCCAACGGGAATGTCACTAGGTATGTATGGCCTGCTGGTGATACATATAGTACCCATCCATCATTTGTCTGCCCAATAATGCCGGGCCAGATGAAGAACGTGACAGGTAGTTCTACTTTTAATATGCCGTTTTCATCAATAGCTTTGCTTAGGGTTAGTGTTAGGCCTAGTTCATCAACATCGAATATCATTGGTATTCCATTGGGTGTCCTAGCTATGGCTCCAACTCCTAGGTCTGATATGCCAAAGTCTACACCCGTGTCTACAACTGCTACGGTTATTCCTTTTCCAGTGATATTGTATTGTTTCCAGACCTGTGTTGCACCTATAGTCTTTGCCGCTGCGTAGAGTGTTGGTTCGGCTCTGCCTACGCCTGGAAGTCTAGATGACTGTGGACCGTTGTTTTGTTCGCCAAGTATCTGTTTGACTGGTGATTCCTGTGCTATTATCTTGAAGATATATGGTGTTTTCGCCAGGGATACCACGTCATTGTAGGTTGCCCATGCCTCGATATACCAGTACCGGGGCAACTTGTAGGCGAATATTATTCCCTTAGTATGTTTTAATATGAATCCTATATCTGTTAAGGGGGAAGCCAGTATGATTACCTTAGCCTGCCCAGGCCTTACACGCGCTATTATATGGATGTTTAGCGGGGTACTCGGTTTTTTTAAAGGTATGTTCAGCTTAGCGAAGAGGTTCTCATTATAGAATGACTTGTCGAGGAGCTGTGGTGAGAGTTTTGTCATCCAGGGCTTGTATGATAGCTCGCTATTCGTTTGTACAGCATAGGCTGTTGCGAACGGAGTCAAGACTGGAAGGAGAAGTATTGCGGTGAACACTAGTATTAGAGGAATATACCGTTTATTCATAGGAGTCACCTGCAACCCGGATTAGGTTTAGACCAAACTATTTTTCTAGGGGAATGTATTATTTAAAATTGTACCACCTGGGTGGGTTATTAATCATTGTTCTCGAATACGTTATGAGAACAGAATCTATTTCATCTATTTCTATTCATCGAAAACACTGTGTTTAGATATAAAGCATGAAAGTACATTGCCATATGCAGTATTTTAAGAAAAGGCTTAGTATTAAAAAACATTATTATTGAAATATTTGGTATAAATTATTCGCGTTACTCCTTCTTCTTGTATACTCCGTAGCCGCTAACGGCGATTGCTATAATTATGAGTATGATACTGATTATTCCGTATGTTGATACTGTGCCACTGATTCCTTCTACTGCCTTCTTTAAATCTGAGTTCTGACTGTTTATGTAGCTCTTTATACTACTAGCTGTTGACTCAATCTTGCTGGCGAGGCTACTGACTGTGTTCTTAATGTCCTGTAGGCTGCTCTTGATATCGGTTACTGTGCTCTGTACATTGGATACAGCGCTCTGGACGTTGCTGAGCATTGACTTGAGGTTATCGAGTGTTGATGCTAGCTGGTCTAGCTTACTTGAGACGGTGCTTACTGATCCATTGATGTTGCTTAGCTGGCTCTTTATTTCGTCAATCTTTGATAGTAGTGTCTGTGTGTCTACCTTTAGCCCGCTCTTGATCAGCTGTTCTAGTGCGTTGAGGCTTGCTGTTATGTTGCCGGCAGTTGTTTCTATTACTCCCTTGATCTCGCCGGACTTTGTCACAATGAGGTCTTTGAGCTCTGCGTTGCTACTCTTGAGTGCCTGAAGAGATGTCTGTATATCACCTAGTGCTGTCTTTAGCTCTATAAGTCCATTCTTGCTGATTGATACTATCGTTGCATTAAGCTCATTGAGCTTTGTACATACCTTGGCGATTACCTCATTGTTCTTTTCAACTATTAGTGTTGCTAATGTGTTATTGATGCTCTGTAGCTTTAGTGTTATATCATCGCCCAGACTTGTGATGAGCGCCTTGAGGTCGTTGATACCTACTACTACGTCATTGAGCTGTGTGCTAAGTCCGTTTACTGCGTCTAGTACGTCCTCAAGTGTTGGTCCTACAACTGTAAATGTCGCGTATAAGTCGGGTACTGTTACGTTAGGTGTGCTCCATGATTCATAGTATACTGCTACCACATGCAGTCCTGGCTTGAGCCCAGTGGCGGGGATAGTTACCTGTAGGCTACCGCATGGACTTGCCTTGAAGCCCCATAGCAGTGCACCTTGATCCAGTAATATATCGTAGTATCCAGTGGTGTTGAGTCCCGTCGCATTTATTGTTAAGAATTCCTGGCCCTCTGGAATGACTGACGGTTCTACAACTACCTTAGCAAGAACTGTAAAGTTCGCTGGCTGTACATCAGATAGTTTGACTCCATTTACATCGGCGGCATATATATAGTGCAAGCCGTATGATGCTTCAGGTATAGTAATTGTTACATTCATTGTATCTTCCTCTACAGTAAAGTTAGCGACGGTTACATTGGGACAACCACTGGGGCTCGTGCTTCTGACAAATATTAATGTTATTCTCTGGTTCCTGTAATCATTGAATCTATGCAAGGTAACGTTAACTTCTGAACCTACATAACCCGATAGGGGTTCTACCGTAAGATACGGCACGATCTTAACATAGATCTGCACTGAAACAGTTACATCGCCATCAGTGATATTTAACCAGTAATAGCTTGTTCTCGGTATGTTCACGGGAATAGTTACTGTAAGGTTAGTACAGCTACCATACTTATCTAGTTGTACATTGCTTGCAAGTGTTGTTACATAGTTTAGTGTTGAGTTGGATAGTGTTATGGTTAAGCTACCTTCGTATACAAAGTTTTCTACCGTTATGTCAAGCCTATCTAGTATTTCGAACGTCTTTGTTGTTATGGTGTATGGATTCGATGAAACAGTTTCACCTGCTACTGTAACATTTCTTACTTTCTCTTTTAATGTCCAATTGGCTAGTATGTTGCCAGTCTGATTAACGTTTACTTCAATACTTGTTGGAGTATTACCTGGCGTGAGTCCCAGATCCTTTATTGGGAACGTGTATTTGAAGCCGGTCCAGTTCCATTCAGGGTTATTATCCTGTGGAGGGATCGTATTTACCTGTGATACTACTGTAGCAACTAGTGTGGGCGGTATGTTTGCTTCTGTACTGTTATAAGTAATATCGTATTCCTGGTCTATAGCAGTGGCATAACCCCAGATCGTTACAGGTTCCTTAGGGACAACATAGGGTTGTTGTTTGTTAGCAGTATCTAGTTCAAATATGGGTTTTACTGTGAAGTTGTTAGTAGATACTGCTACGTCAGAGGATGGTATGTTGGGCCTCAGACTGGGGTTCACATCCGTCACTTTTATCCAGTACACCACTTTTTTGCCGCCTTTGCTGCTTTCGAACAACGTTGGTATTGTAAAGTTCACTACTCCTTTGCCTAGTGATACCTTAATGGTACCGCCACCGAAGGTTCCCGAAACGGGTACTGATGTAGTTGTTGCGTTCTGCAGGAATATCCGGTAAACGTATATCGGACCTATGTACCATACATCAGACGGTGTTATTACTGCTGAGCCGTCAGTTGAGAACCATATCCATATCTGTGCACCACTAATAGTCATTCCTGTGAAGTTTAGAGTGATGGTCGCATTTACAGGTATTTGTAGCTGGGAGAGGGCGCTTCCATTGTATACGATAGTAGGTCTTCCAGTTATAGTTGCGTAGGTGATCGTATTTATTGTTGTAAATGGAATCGCGATTCCTAGTATCATTAATGCCATGAAGATTATTCCGAGTGTTCTTCTGTTCATAACTAACACCTAGCCTAATTTTGTTTAGCCGTTGGATGGATATTTATTGGGTCTATATTTAAGTGATACTGCTCATGATCTATGTGATCACACCCGGGTTTTCCCGGGGGGTTAGGGGGGTATTACCCTGTTTCAGGGTTCTCGCTACTATATTACTCTTAGTATTAGAGGTTCTAGACCGATGTAGTTTTGTTGTAGTGGGACCACTAAATAGTATTGTGTCGAGAGTTCTAGACTGATTATGTTTTCTCCTGGTTTCAGGGTTACGGTGGGATAAGTTGTTTCTAGTACTCTTGGTTTGTAGTATAGTGTTAGTGAATTATCCGGTGTTTGGAGGTAAAGCGGTATTATTGGTGCATATATGGTATTATTAGTTGGGTTTATTATTGTGGCATTTGTACCCGCGTAATATATTGATGTTAAGTATTGCCATGCGTTTCCGGTATTGATACTTATTTGTAGAGGGAAATGGGGAAATACTATTAAGAAGGTCCTTTTCGATGGATATTCTTGCATAATGATTATATCCGGCAATAACATTACATATACTACTGTAGTGTTAGATGGTTTTGTATTGCCTATGACTCTGAAGTATTGGAAATGGAACACGCTAAATAAAGTCGTTATAACATTTATTCGGAGAGGACTACACCATTGTAATACCCATTTAGGTATACTAGGCCTTATTTCTATGGTGTTGTTTGTCGTTACATATATAGGACTATTAGTTCCTGTGATGTTTCTATAGATAACATGGTTTCCATAGTTCATGATTATTTGTGGCTGTTCGTATTGATAGCCGAGATATTTGATAAGGTTAAAGAGACCTTTAGCATATCTGTCGGTACCACTGAGGGAAATGCCTATTCGCCACTGGCGCACCGTTATGTATTTTGAGTATACCTTGATATTCACTGGTCTAGGTTCTATATTGATGAATTCCAGCGATGTTATATTGAGAACTACTGTGAGGTTTATCTGTGCTGGCGCTCCCCATACATTCTTAACGTATCTCCCATAGCCTAGCATGATTAATCCATCGCTGGTTATGTTTCCTATTAGACTTCCGTTGATTGATAAGAAGGTCTCTTTGTTTACACCCACCTGTTTTACGTACTGCTTACCAATGAGATTTATAGATGTGTTTGAGAGAGGAGCTAGAGCTAGTGGCGTGTTGAGGTACTGATTATTTATCGCTACGAGCCACCAGCCTAAATTAACTACAGTTGGTTTCATTGATTGTTCTACTCTTATGGATCCCCTAAAGATTATGTTTGTTGAACTCGTTGAGTTTATGAATAATCCTACAACAGAGAATAAGAGAGGGGATGTAAATGTTGCGTAGACTCCGTAGATGTTTAATGTATAGCCATTAATATTTAGGGATGCTATTTTTGCTACTCCATTACTCTTTAGTTCTGTACTTCTTGGTTTTGGATATGTCATTGTAAATGTTGGAGATACTAGTTTTGATATCTTCAACTCTATTCTGAGGGGGGCGTCTAATAGATCGACATATGTCTCTATAATCTTTGTGCTTGCATTCTTTATAATTATTGTGTTGTTTCTGAATACTGGATTATATAGTGGTTGTGAAACCTGTATGCTTAGATCGTTTGATTCCTGTAGAGCTGTTATCAGGTTTTGATCTATATACGTTGTGTTCGGGACTATATTCCTGCCTGTGATCCAGGGATCTCTTATTGGATTATAATATATGGTTATACCCGGATCTATTATTATCCCTATTTTGAATGGTTGAGTATATTGTGTTATTGGTAGTTTTATGTATGTGGTATTTTCTATATAGTGATCTATTTTATCGAATATTATTGTTCCATTCATATAATCGATAAACACGTATTCTAGTTTAATCGGCTCTACAGGCTGCACTACGAGATATAATGAATTATTTATGTATGTTAGATCTAGTAGTGGTTGTTTAGCTATTGCCTCCATTTTCCGGATATTGGAGTACATTGCTTGGCTCGTCTTGTTTAGCCCATTATTTAACACCTGGTATGAAGCTACCAGCATAGCTGTGACTATTAGGATAAGGATGAAAGATGCGTAAACAGTTCCTAAGGCTTTCACGGCTTGATCACCAAAACACATCCTTTACTCGTTAGGAGGGTGATCGTAGGATTTCTAGAGGATATTCTGAATATAGTGTGTGGCTCCACGATTGTTGAATTAACCCATTTATTATCGACAAGTACTTCCACTTGTGTTCTTAAATATAGTGTTCCACCGGAGTTGTAGAGGTATATATAGTTCTTAGAATACCCGATATAGACTATGGTATCACTTGCTACGCAGTAGTTTGTTGTTAAAGCTTCAACAGTATTTTTTGAGTGAAGCGAATACGTGGATACCAGTGCCATACCCACTATAGATATTACAAGTAATAATAATGCTGATACATACTGAGATACTGCTTTCATCATCCCCCTGGATTGTATGGGGTAGTATTAATTCTGGGGGGTTAATCGAAAATATTCCAAGAAATAGTTCTTTGTAGCCATGACTATTCACGGCTTGTTGCTCTTCTATATCCAATCAATCCTACTGTGACGAGCGCAATACCGCTGATCAGTGACAGGATAGGAAGGATTACCATATACCATTCTCTCATTCTAACATATCCGTAAGATGCTACGAATAAAGTTCCCGAGGCCGTACCGCTAACATATATTGTATCGCCTACGACTTTAACCGCTGTTATAGTTACTGGTCCTGATGATGTGATTGTTATTTCTGTCAATACATGTCCTTTTTCGAGCTGTGTTAGATCGCTTAGAAAAACTATCCCCTTACTAGGTGTTTCTCCATAATATCCTCCGATCACTATGGTGCCATTGCTATCGATATCGAATGATGTTATATTCAATCCTGCATATTTCGTTGTTAAGTAATTCAAATAAGTGGTAATAATATTCCTGGTTCTCAGATCTACGTTATAAATAAGAGGCGACGGGTTATATGCGAGAATATATGCGTTGTTCCCAATAACCTTTAACGAGACAATACGGATTTTTCCTAGTGTGCGATTCCAGTATATTTTACCATCGTATCCAATAATGCCAATATATACGTCTTTGCCGTTAAGACTAAGGTATACTATTCCTAGTTCATTATGGCCGAGCATTATGATGGAATCAACTTCCTTGCCACCCCATATCTTTGCCCATTCATTCTTGTTACTAAGAACATCTGTTAGTGAGATGAAATTCTGCAGTTTAAAGCCAGCCGAGTATCGTGCTCCCCCGATAACAACATATCTTGAAACAAGATCGTCTGAGAACACCCAATATATTGACGAATAATTAATTGTTACATTATTGAGTAATGCACCATTAACAGGTGAGAACGAATCTATTATAACGTTATGCCGATCCTTAGTAGTTGCTACTGTAAGTATATGGCCGTATAGATAATAGATGTCTAGCGGGATTAGCCGGCCTTGACCCTGTGTAATTCTCCAGAATAAACGCCCATCACTACTCAGCTTATACACAGCTACATCGTCGGATTGAGTAGATGACAATACATATACTTGGTTCCTATATGGGTATAGCTTTACCGGGATATCGCCATATACACCTGTATACATATATTTCTGTTCTAGCTTCATCGAATAAGCTTCACTATACGTCAAGTATACGAGTATAGATGATAATATTATTATAGCGATTCCCACAATAGCCATGGTCTTTGCACTAGGCAATGAAAACCACCTTTAATTCTGGATGAAAAAAGTATCTATTTTAACTAATTATAGTTTTTATTCCCTCAGTAAAAGCGCAAATTAGCCGGAGCGCTACTCTCCTAATAGTTTCTTCCTCAAGAACGGTAGCCATGACGTCTCTAGGATAATGGATACTATGATCGTTATCAGCGTTGTGCTCAGTATAACTTCTCCCCAAGTAATAAGTGTGGGGTTATTATACATTATACCTAGACTAAGTGGAAGTGATGCTAGTACCGACGGCACTACGCCTCTCGGGCCTTCCAACGACATGAATAAGTATTCTTTGAAGCTCCATTTACCAATAGGTATTATTGGTAAGCACGCTATAGGTCTCGCAACTAGTACTACACCTAGGGCGACAAGTAGTGATGGTAGAAGAGTCGCGATTAAAACATTTAATCTTATACTCATACCGAGAAGGAGAAATATGAATACTGCAGCAAACATTGAGAGAACCTCGTTAAAATGCAGCTCTGTATCAATAGTGCTCCTGATTTTCAGCTCGTCCTCTGCCGTCTCTTTGAAAAACTCGTGGTGATTGCCTAGTATTATTCCAAGAGTTGTTGCTACAAGGTAGCCGGAAGCCAATAGTTTTTCTCCAATATAGAAACCTATGAACGCTAAGCCGAGAGCGAATAATATTATTTCTTCGTTTCTCTCAAATCTTAAATGCCTTATAAGCAAGTATCCTATGATCGCAACACCGACGCCCAGGATGATCGATATTATTACCTCGTAGAGAAAATACGATAATGCTGCAAGAGATAACGGCATGAACTGAGCAAAATACTCGATAAACTGGGCACTAGGTGCTTGGGGGATAACAAAAGCAACGGCCAGAGAAGTCAGCACGATACCTAATGGGTCGTTGAATATCGATTCTGACTCAAGTATTATTCGGAGGTCATCACGTACCTTGTACTGATGAAACAACGGGATAAGTGTAGCCGGGTCTGTCGCGGATATTATTGCGCCATATAAAAATCCTGCTATGAATGGTAGGTGAAATACGTATGAGAAAAATAATCCAGCAAGTACCGCAGTCACAATTAATCCAAGTGTGTCAAGTGTACCTATTGTTGGTAAGTGCTTCTTCAAAATGTACCATTTCAAGTTATGGCCTTCCGTAAAAAGTATTATTACTAAGCCAAAAACCCTTACATAATCAAATAATCTTCTAGCTAGATCAGTGTTTACAATGTTAAGCACGGGACCAAAGAGTAGACCTAAAATAATAAAGACAAATATGTAGGAGAGCCTAGCCTTACGGCTTATCAAATAGGCAGTAACGCCAAGAATCAATACCACGGCAAGTGTAAATACTAGTTCGTCGATGTCTGGCATCGTCATCGTCTCCATTACTTCTTATTTTTCACAGGATAACAACATAGTCTACGAACATCTACTCTTTCTTTCCGTTATTTAGGATATTACAAGTTTATTTTAAAATAATCGGCTTGTTGGTATAGTTTAGAGACTGAGAAATTGATATAATTATCTATACATTGTTTCTTACAAAAAATACTAATTATCTTAATAAAATACATATTTAGGCTTAATATCAACATCGTATTCGTCAAGCTTACTATAAAGAACTCTTAACGCCTCCCAGTCTGAACGAAATTGCCTCGGCGGATGTTTAAAGAATGGGGCTGAGGCCCAATAAGGCGAACCTATAACTCCACGATCAACTAGCGCTTTGGCGATCCTAACAACATCTGCAAGTACTGCCGAGGCCATTGATTTATCATCAACAGATAATTTTACGTCAATTGCAAGTTTTGCTCCACCATAACTTTCCGCTTCCAAGTACATATAGGCTACCTTAGTATTTCCTAGGAACTCTACATAGCCGCTGGGACCAGCGTATATGTAGTTCTTGATTGCCTCTGGGTTAGGCTGTGTTGATGCTACAGCCATAGTCTTGCTTATTTTCTTCGACGTTAAACGTGACGGATCGATCATATTTAAGAAGTCTGTATTTCCACCAACGTTTAACTGGTAGCTCTTAAGAAGCTTACAGCCCCTCATAGATATTAGTGATGCTATAGTTCTGTGCAGAATTGTTGCTCCTAGTTGTCCTTTAATATCATCTCCTAAGACAAGCGTGTTATTCTCTTCGAATAATGAGCCATATTTTTCATCACTTGCAATGAATTCGGGAATACAGTTAACAAATGCTATGCCTGCTTTAGCTGCTGCTTGAGCATAGAATCTAGTAGCATCATGACTTCCTACGGGTAGTAGATTTACAAGTACATCGACCCCTGTGTCAAGAAGTTCCCTGGCAAGCTCATCGAGGGTTGGCTCAGGATATTTAGCTGGTTTGAAAATATCGATCATATGAGGAGCAACACCGTCTAGTATCTTACCCATTCTTACGACTACGTTTTTACATCTTAGTTTATCTGGTTCTACTATTCTTGGAACTATGTTGGGGTATTCATATATGGCTTCATATAGTGGTTTACCTACCTTGTTTTCAGCGATATCAATTGCGTAAACTATATTGATGTCGGTGACTTTCATTCCATCAATTATTTCGTGCATTACTCCGATGAAATCTTCTTTTTCTCTATAATATTCGATTGATTGAATCAGCATAGAAGCTATATTGCCTACACCGATTATTCCTATATTAACAACCATGTTTTATCGCCAGAAATATTTATGTTGATAAATATAGGTTAAAAACTATTAATATTTTTATGTGTTAAATCTTAAGCTGTGGCAACGATGAAAGAAGCTCAATTAAAGCCGTTGAAGAGGCTTATGAAGAAACTAACTATTGAGAATCTATGGATCTATGTGCTCAAATACATGTTGATAAAGAAAGAGCCTGTTAAAGCATATGAAGTAGTAAGATACATTAAGAAAACACTTCCTTATAAGCCAGCAACAGTCACAGTATATACAGTCATATATAGGCTTGTGCACGAAGGCCTTATTGATACTGTGAAAATAGGTGGTGAAACTCTTTATCAGATAAACGATCATGGTAGAAAGGCGTTTTCAGAAGCAATAACTATGATCCATAAAATCTTAGATCTACTTGAGAAAGACGTTTAGCCGGTTTTACTGATATAGTGTTTTTCGAGAAGGACGGGGCGAAAGAGGACATTGAAGATCAAAATTTTCAGTAAGAAGGCCAAAGACAGGGAGGAATTACCTGAGAATATTCAAGAACTGATTAAACAGTATGCGGAAAGGAACAACATAGATTATCTACAAGCTCTTAAGGAACTAGTACAGAAAGGTCTAAGATACGACGAGCTCGAAAGACAATATGGCAAAGATGTTGATAGCAGGGAATTGTGGGATAAAAGATTCTATTATCTCAAAATAGAATCAGGCTATCTATACTATAGGTTAAGACTTAAAGAAGTAATAGATGAGTTAAAGACACTCGCTATTAGATTTGCTGGTGTACTAGGAAGTCTAGAGACTTGCTATAAACAATGCATGAGCTCCGAGGCTCTCGAGCTTGAGCTGAAAAAACTGGCGGAACTCAAAGAGTTTATCCGCTATTATTTGGACACGTATGTTATTACAGTTAATAAAGAACTGGAAGAGAAGAAGTATGCTGACGATGAAGAGATAATAAGATTTGTAGAAGAAGCCGTTAGAAAATATAAGAAATACTTTATGAAAAAACAAGATAAAAACTCCAGTCAATAACCTTATTATTCAGAAATCCATTTGGAAATGTACACCATTTTTATTAAAGCTACTAGACAAACTAATAAATAACTCTAACAATTACTATGGTAGGTGAAAATATATGTTCTCATTGTTAACAGGATATTCATTCGCTGTAAATAACACAGGAAATGTAACATCTGCGATGCTATCTGATTTCATACATGCAGCACTCACTAATCCACAAGTAGCTATAGCAATAATCATAGAGATAATAATGGGGATAGCCCTAGGATACATTATGGCTAAAATGGCTAAGTACATCATAGCATTCATAGCCATCCTAATAATAGGTGCAGTGCTCAATGTATGGAGCTTGGGAGGAAGCATACAGGGATTCCTGGAAAAGCTAGGAATAACGGCTATGGAGTTCAAAAATGTAATACTAGGATTCCTCGGTACACTAGGCCTCCTTATGGTGGGACCAGTAACACTCGGATTCCTCATAGGAATAATAATAGGATTAATGAAGAAGTAATTCAGTTAAAATAATGTTCTTCTACATCTTATTTAATCCTGGAAATATTTTTCAAAAACATGGTGACCAATAATGGTCTCAAAGAAGAAATTTGAATTTCTAGATCATCCTGCGGACGTATATATCAGGGCTATAGGAGATAGCTTGCCGGAACTATTTGAGAATGCAGGAATAGCTTTATTCGAGACTATGACAAACACCGATCTAATTTCACCCTCCAAAGAATACAGCGTAAATGCTGATGGATTCGACTTAGAAAGCCTATTATACAGATGGCTCGAAGAACTCCTTTACATCTATTACAGCTACAATGTCATGTGCAGTGATATCAAGGTTAAAAAGGTAAGTATTGAAAGACAGGAAAACGACTTTGTATATAGTATTCAAGGAATCTGTAGAGGAGAAGAATTCGATCCTTCTAGACACGAAGCAAGAGTAGAGGTTAAAGCAGTAACATATCATTTAATGAAAATAATTAAGGACGAGGATCACTGGGAAGCCTATTTTGTCCTCGATATTTAATAACCTGCTAACCCATACTCTCCAGTATTCTTTTACTACATTGACTGCAGAAATACATGGATTTCCTATCCACATCATATATAGAATTACTGAAACTCATAACACAATCAGGATTACTACAATGATTTAATCCGAATAGATGACCTAATTCATGGATTATTTCCTTAGAGACGCGTTCCACATAGAGATCATATCTACCACTATCATGTCTACCGATATTATAGAATGCTGGATCAAGTCTTTGCGTACTTACAAAAGCAACTCTATTAGCAGGAGAAGCCTCTCCAAATACGAAGTTTAAACCATTATCATAAGCATCAATATAGCCTATACCAATGAGAAAAACACCTGTTCTAATCATATCAGTAAACGATACGTAGAGATGCTTCAATATACAAGGCCCAATATATTGTTTCCTAGCCCAATCAAAACATGATAAAGGAATCTTCAAGATCTCCGGCCATACATCGACCTCGACATCTGTAAAAATCCTCGCCAAGACATCATAGACCATTCTACGCCAATCTTCTATAAAGTCAAAAACATAGCATCTCGTCAACGGTACAATCACTATTTTCACATTCATCTTATCCATCACTTCATCAACCATTATAGAATAGTGCCGCCGCGGGGATTTGAACCCCGGACAACCCGGTCTTCAGCTTCGCCGGACTACCCGTGCCAGGAGCCGTGATTTTCTTTTATGACTACTATTTATAAATTTTATCCACTTAGTTATTTTGTTTTCTACCATAGATAGCTAACTTATACGCTTTATCTGATTTTTTAGATGCGACTTTATATCATACCTTTTCTGTAGGACATAACCGATTTGATTTAACAGGATTAAACTTTTACTAGTTATCTCTATTGTCGGGTATTCTTTAATGCCTGGCTTGGAGCTGAAAAACAACATGGATCCATTGGTATCAAATATTCCTCGTATTATCCAATTGATATTATTACTCTCCAACAGCATAGGGGGAATTATTATGGTGTCGCTTTTCTTTCCTACGGGAAACCCGAGTGTAGTGAATATATTGAATAACTGTTTTGACTTGAACTCTATGCGATAGGCTTTTGCACGATATTTTATCCTTATTTCTTTTCCAGTTAGTAGTTTTGCTAAACCTGCTATGTAGAGTGCATATTCATATTCTCCCTCAGATATTGTGAAAAAGTATTTACAATTCCTACTATGATATAATGAGCCATCACCGATCATTATTCCATAGAATTCATAGAATTCTTTATTCTTATAGGGATAAAAAGGAAGGCCCCTGGCACGGGCGTCCACGGGCGCTCTCCCGGACTGAGCTACGGCGGCACTTCTAATTCTTATTGTGGGAAAATAGAGGTTTATTAGTTTTGAGCTTTTATCCTTATATATGGATATAGATTCTGTGTAGCAGAGGTGATCGAATATGATGGCTGTTATTCTGGCTGGTGGTTTCGGGAAAAGGCTGAGGCCTTATACGGAGGAAATACCGAAGCCCTTGGTAAGGGTTGCTGATAGGCCTATACTGGAACATCAGATAGAGTGGCTGAAACAATACGGGTTCAACGAGTTCGTCCTCTTAGTGGGCTATAGGAAGGAGAAGATAATCGAGCACATTGGAAGCGGTGGTAGGCTTGGAGTAAAAGTAACGTATGTTGTTGAAGATGAGCCTTTAGGAACAGGTGGTGCTATAAAGAATGCTGAGCATATATTGTCGAAGGAAGAAAAGTTCCTAGTAATTAACGGAGACATACTCACAAATCTTAACCCGTTAAAGCTATTCGATAAGCTCGAGAAAGAACCTAGTCTTGTGGGCGTGATAGCGAGCATACCGCTACCTAGCCCGTATGGAGTACTGGAGATTAAGGACGGCAAAGTGGTGGGATTCGTAGAGAAACCCAAACTACAAGATTACTGGATCAACGCGGGAGTATACGCCCTCAGACCAGAAGCGCTGAAATACTTCCCGGAGCGTGGCGATCTCGAACGAACAGCGTTTCCAGCCATGGCTAAGGACGGCGTACTAGGAGCTGTAAAGTACACGGACATCTTCTGGAAGAGTATTGATACATACAAGGATCTAGAAGAAGCAACAAAAATTATCATTAAAATGGGCGGAAAACTACAAGGATAATTTTTCAGATTTTCCGGCTATCATCACAGCCCTCCTCGGGCTCAAGAGACCCTCTTATCATCACCAATAATAATACATCATAAGTAAACCTAAAAACCCCGTCTCTAATCCATAAAAACATGGAATACTGCGGCGGTCGTCTAGCCTGGACTAGGACGCCGGCCCCCCAAGCCGGAGATCCCGGGTTCAAATCCCGGCCGCCGCACCAATTTTCCAGCAAAAATAACAATCCATACCCTATACTAATGTGCCGACATATATCTTCTATATATTATCACGCCGAGTATAGGGAGAGCCATATTAATGACCAATCCCACTAGCATGTAGGGATTTAAAAAGACATTTCCTATTAGACCAGCACGCTTCAAATACATAATTGACCAAATACCAATAGGAATATTCAGAGATAGGCTAACTATAAGCCCCGGATTATATATTGTCCTAGCTTTAATTGACAAGAAAATATGAGCGATACCAGCAAATAATGAGAAATACGGTATCCATAAACCGAAGCCATAGTTGATCATTGACAGCAGACCAAAACATGGTAAGGCGATCCATATAAGCAGGATATTTAGATAAAAGATAAAATTATCGCTGAGCACGGTTTCATCCTCGCTTAAACCATATATTCTCGTTGTAAAAAACTCTCTAAACCCACCTGGAAAAACATACTCTTCCGTCTGATGCAACATGTAAATAGGCGTATGGAGTAAAAGAACGAACAATACAAAATCATATCGTCTTACAACAACTATTAGCAGTACCAACAGATAAATTGCGAGAATGAATCCGATTCGTGCCCAGTTCTCCTTAAACCAGGAAAAGTACTCATGAACACTAGTCAATCTTCAAAGCCCCGCCTACACAGAGATTACCCCTAGAAGGCATAGTGACGAGAAATAGGTGGGAGCGCCGGGGGCGGGATTCGAACCCGCGCGGGCCCCACGGCCCACTGGCTCTCAAGGCCAGCCCCTTAGGCCGCTCGGGCACCCCGGCACATCTATTAATATCGATTAGTTTCCTGGATTTATATTTGCTATTTTCGTCGGAATATTAGTATTGTGTAGCCTTTCCTTGACACATTCTTGATTATTTCGACATCATTTCTACTGCTTAGTTTATCTATATAGTAGTTCGCACCTCTCGCTAAGACAAATTCGGCGTATCCTCCTCGTCGCAGATGCTCTATGCTACCCATTATTATTTCTTCAACAACACTTCTACCAGCGGATAATGGTGGATTACTAATTATAATGTCAAAAACCATGTTCTTCACAGGCTCGTACACCTTTCCCTGTAGAATCTTTACTCTTTCCTCAACCCCGTTAAGCCTAGCATTGTATCTGGCCATTTTTACAGCAACAGGATTAATATCTACCATATACACCTGTAGATCGGGAA
The DNA here is from genome assembly GCA_027067785.1 of Desulfurococcales archaeon. Lineage (GTDB taxonomy): Archaea > Thermoproteota > Thermoprotei_A > Sulfolobales > Desulfurococcaceae > JAADCY01. The sequence continues at coordinate 25,091 of JAMOVL010000051.1, forward strand.
ATGCTTTCGCTAGACTTATCCCGATAACTCCATATCCACACCCAACATCGAGAACCGTGCCTTTCTCGACAATGATGGCATGCTCCAGTAACAGCTCAGTCCCCAGATCTACTTTATTTCCCGAAAACAGGCTGGAATACGTAATAAATTCTAGCGTTACGCCCCTATATACGAATGATATGATTTGTTTTTTCCCTAGTTTATATTTGTCCGGCCTAAAATAGTGCGTCATTTATTCTTCCTCCAGACAGGCGGATAAACGCCTGTCTTCATATATACACGTTTAATCTTTACAACAATACCTCTCTTCATCCCAGCTATCTCTTCCGCACTCTTAAGCGCCTGCCCCAGAGCAACTAGCTCTCCTTTTAGCGTTAGAATAGCAACTAGTTTACCGGGCTCTACATCTCTGGTTAGCCTCACTATGCCTGGAACAGCCAGGTTTGCACCATGTGCTATAGCATCTACAGCTGTGTCGCGGATCATTATCTTGGGTATATGGACTATCGCTGTCTCCACAGGCATTATCACCCTACGCAAGTATCGTTCATCACCTTCTTTTTTCCAGAGATAGAGGGCCTCGCTAACCTCTTGCATTCTCACTAGTGTTTCATCCTCGCGATAGGGACCAGTTCTTGTCCTACGTAGTTCTCTCATATGTGCTCCAACACCCAGTAGTAATCCCAGATCATGAGCTAGTTTACGCATATAAGTTCCTGCTTCACATAATACTCTTAGTAGAACATAACGATCATTATGTTCTAGGAGTTCTAGCTCGAATATAGTTCTTTTACGTATTGTTCTCTTAACACTCGATCTCAGCGGGGGTTTCTGATAGATTGTGCCCCTGAAATTCTCCAGTGCTTCAAGAAGCTCCTTATCCTTCACATCACCATGTAACTGTACAACCATCACATATTCTTTCACAGTATGTATCACGTTACCTATGACTTTCGTGGCATTAGCTAGTGCTACAGGCAGTACGCCGGTCACCTTGGGGTTTCCCCGCCCCAGCCCAAATGAGGGCTAGAGCTCTAGGGTACCCCCGTGACCGGCGCGCTCGAGGCCGAACATCTTCTTTATCCATGCAACTACTTCATGACTTGTAGGTCCCGGTGGTTTATCAAGATTAATCACGCCGTTTTTTATGTGTTCCTCAATGCTTCTCTCATATGGTAAGACACCGTAATCCGGTGATGTATCATCTTCTCTCAATACTATCCATTCATTCTTAAACCCGGCATGCGATGTTATCTTGTCTATGAACTTGACTCCTTTCTCAGCTAATCCCATATGCCTCCACCATCCCTTGTAACGGTTGACACTGTTGTTATTATACTTGATTTTTCACAGAATTATTACTATTGTTTACACATATTTCTTCTCAAAGAATTCATTGATAAACATAAATTCAATTAGAGATATAGGTTAGAAGGTGAAGGCAGAGGAGGCCTTGTTATACAGGGGACAATTTGGGCTTTACAATCTCTTTCATGAAATCGGTTAGTCCTGTAGCAGCTATGGCTTTCAATACCTCCTCGTCCGAAGCACCCCTCTTTATATCGATAACCTTGTCAAGGGGCTCTATATGCTTAATGTTAACCCTTCTCCTCTTAACACCAGTTAGGCTCTTAGGCCCTGTCACAAGGACAAAATTATCATCTATTATGTCGACTATAACGCATTTTCTTCCCGCTTCTCTTCCAGCAACCTTTACACATATTCGCCCGATCTCTATTGCAGGCATCCATCTCACCACTTAATCCTAACTAGCATTCCCTAATCTTTTCGATTCCTCTTTAAAATTTTCTCTATTGCTGTCTTAATTATCTCGAAGGTATCATCGATCCCAAGCTTCTCAGTATTAACAATTATATCGAAAATACCTAGATCATCAATATCTATTCCATAATATTTTCTGAACCGTATCTTCTGCAAGTATTCACGCACGACAGTCTCATAATACGCGTCCATGAAAGACTTATTGTCTCTCGAAGCAATACGTTTAATCCTAACCATTAGCGGAGCTGTCACAAGTACCCTTACATCAGCTATATCGGCTATTATCCAGGCGGTGAGATGTCCATCGATAACCACGTCTCCTTTTAGGGCTTCTTGATACGTTCTCCTATCAATCTCTATATCAATGGATGGATCTACAGCGGCTATCTTACTGAGCTCCTCAATTGTTATTCCACGCTCCTCGGCCATTCTCCTAAAGATCATTCCAGCTGAATGATACCTTAAGCCGAAGTACTCGGCGATTCTTCTGGCTTGTGTCGTTTTTCCACTACCAGGTGGTCCACTAACAACTATTACTACCAATAATCATACACCCTTCGATATCAACAACTAGTTTAGGAAAACCAGACTATTAATAAAACTTGGTACTAGCCGGTAAACCCGGTATTCGTATAGATAGAAACGAATCTAGAATCATTAATTATTGAGCCGCAGCTCTTATCGATTCACGCAGAAGTCTTGATAGGCATTTAGGACATATGTATCCACCATAGGGTCTTTCCGGCCTCTTCTCAGTCTTGGCAAGCTTCTTTATTCTGCTCGGGATATCCCTAGGAACACCGTTTAACGGCCTTCCACATATAGCGCATCTAGCAGGCCCGGGTTTTCTAGGCTCATAATGAATTACTGTTCTCCCACCCGGAGTTCTCACTATTACTTTCCTACGACTCCTGGTTCTATGTGCTGGCCTAGGCATTACCACTGCACCCATTATTTCTTATCTCTTATCTATCAGAGAGACTATATCCAAGCATTGGTAACTCTTAAATTTAACGCGTCACGGGATAAACTGCTCTCATTATCAAGTAGCTGGGTGCAAGATAACCTATGAGCGTTAGGAATAATACGTTTGTAGCGAAGAAACCGTCAGATAAAACCGATAAGAATGGAAGATATATCGGTATCTCGACGATCTGTTCGTGTGGAGGAATTAGCGTGTTTAACATGTATATGCTCGCCGTATAAGTAAACATGAATACCAGTATATGGAGCATAAACATTAGAAATATTCTCTTCTTAGCCTTATCTATGAGTGATTTATACTTTCTTATTCTACGATAATCGGATTTCGTCCTGGGCTTCTCGGGTAGCTTTACCTCAGACAAAACGTTTACAGCCCAGGAAAAGTACGTTGTCCTACTAATCAGCTTCATAACCAGCGCTGCTAGGAGAGAAAAACCAGCACCTGTTAATAGAGCTACGGTTATCAGCAATTGCCGTTACTCACCTATGAGCCTCTTGAGCAGCGGGTACGCCTCTAATGTTCTCTCATATGCTATCATCGTGTAGTACTGCTGGACTATACCTACTGCTAGAAGCAGGCCTGTACCAGTACCGTAGGCTCCCAGAAGCGATCCCAGTGCAGCTATGCCTGCCACTATCAAGCTGCTCAGCACGGTTAGCGGGAATATGTAGCGGCTCAATATTCTCTCTAAGATCTTCGGGTTACGCCTTATACCCGGAATTTCCATACCACTCTTTATTAATTGTTCAGCTTGCGCTGATGCACTTAGCCCTGATATCTCTACCCACATTATGCCGAAGAGAGTAGCAAGTCCCATCAAGGTAACAGTATAGACAAGGGCTCTAACCGGATCAGCTAGTGTAGCGTACAGGCTCCCAGGAGGTGACAAGTAGTAAGCCAGCCCTCCAACTAGCCTTCCATTCTCATATTTTGCTAAGAAGTCCGCTATTCCAGACGGCACTACTCCCTGAAGATACATTCTAGATAGACTGGCAAAGACTAGGACGTCCGAGTAAAGTATACCTACAAGGAGGACAGGTATGTTGGTTACGTAGAGGAATTTTAGCGGAACCTTTGATTTAACCGTGCGTAGCCTCGGCGATGTAACAGGTATCTCAACCTTTATTCCCTGCAGATATACTAGAATCAATATTATGAATACTGTCACGATAAGTCCTACGAGGTCTCTTCCTCCCTGACGAACAATTATCTGACTAATACTTCCTCCTGACATGAGAACCTGTACTGCATAGGGTATGAAACCTACTATTTGTCCGCTGACAACTATCGGGCTTAGCAAGTTCCAGAACACGTACTGCGCCACTCCTGCTAGAATGAATAGTGATACTCCTGAACCAAGCCCCCATCCCTTCTGTATCATCTCGTCTAGCAAGATGACTATATAGGTTGCAAAGAACAATTGCAGACCAACAATAACTCTTTGTAGAGCAGTAGCGCTACAGTCAGCGATAGGGTTTGGTCCTGAGAGTGCCCAGTACCTACAGGCTGAAACATACATTGCAGCTTCGAATGCAGCCAGTATTAGTGCAAATGATTTCTGTGCAGCCGTAAACTTTCTCCTGTCATCAGGATTAGACATATCCAGATGAATGAGTTTTGCACCGACAAGGATCTGCATGATTAGACCAGCAGTTACTATAGGACCTATGCCCAGCTCCATTAACGTACCTCTTCGCGAAGCAAATATTATTGACACGAGGAGTAATTGTTGAACATTAGAAGCGCCCGTTATCTGAATACCGTACAGCGGTGTATTCGCCATTATAACATAGACTACAAGGGCTATCGCGGTCCACAATAGTCTTTCATACAAGCCGGGTTTTGCCTTTGGCTTCTCAACGGTGGGTATATAGTACGCCATTTTTGCAAGCGCGTCTAATACGCCCATCGAAACCACACTCGTATCCCTAAATGACGCCCATTATCATTTCTAAACCTTAAAAATACATTGTAGCTGGGATATATACGTTCCTAAATATATTGAAAAGACAACGTTATAGATAAAACAAAATTATTGCTCTGTGATAACAACTACTTCGCCGCCTGCTTCTTCTATCTTCTTCCTGGCTTTCTCCGTAATGGATCTCGTTATCACTTTTAGCGGCAAAGTTACTTTGCCTGAGC
>JAMOVL010000052.1 GCA_027067785.1 Desulfurococcales archaeon
GGCTAAGATACTGTCATGCGTGTTGTACGGAGATCGAGCTATATGAGTTACTGAATAACATAAGCCCTAGGGGAGAATGCACTGATAAAAACATAGAGTACACAGGGTTAAAGGGTAGATATACTGATTTAAAAGCAGGGTCATCGGGCTACATAGATCCTCATCTACTAATTAGTAAGCTCGAGCAATTATTCATGAAAGCAGTAAAATTAATTATTGAAGCCACATAGGTTACACCGGATAATCATTAATATCTTTACAACAGATTTTTTCAATGAAACAATCTTTAACGAGGTTAAATCAAGCCTTGTATTCCCACCTGGTCGAGAAAGGCATAGTGGTAGAAGCAACGGTAGCGTTCGACCCATTTAAACTCATGAGCAGAAGAGGCTACAAATGGTTTGGAATAATACCTGTGAGGATAAAGAACGAGATAGTTAATCTCTGGACAACAGGCGTTATAGCCCAGTGGTTTAGTAAAGGCGAAAAAGTAAAGATAATAATAAAAGATGAACCGAAACGTATCGGCACGACATGGATACTTGGCCCCCAGGACTATATCCTCTATAGAATATATGGTCGAGACGAGGTACTGATATGGCCTCCTTGGAGTAAGGAATATGTCCTCGAAAGAAAAGATCCACTCAATATCAAGAAGGTCTATGAATACAGGATAATCGCTAGAGAAGCTGTAACGGAAGAAGATTATATGGATATAGTTAATCTCGAGCAACACCATTATGCCAGCAAAGAAGAGATCGTAGCCATATGGCGTTGTCCGAGATGCGGCGAGTACATGGAGGCCAATATACAGCCCAGGTGTCCTCGTTGCGGAATACCTATGAAGCTCCAAGAAATACGTGGAAGTATCCCTAGCAGTAGATTCCTTGTACTAGAACTAAAATCGAGAAAACCGTACGAACCCCGTATAGTCGGCTATGTACGTGTGGATACCCCTATACCTCTGATGAACAGAAGGCTTCCAGATGGAAAAGTCGAGAAGATGATCCGCGAAAAAGTATTCCCCAAGGACTGGTTCCACCCTACGTTCTGGCCGACAGCACTCAATGAGAGAAAGAGCATTATATCTCGTTACAAGGATCTCAGGGAGCTCTACGGTAGCCGTAGACTCGCCAGGGCGATCGTGGGTGAAGAAGTGAGTGAAAAAGCACTCAAAATAGCCAATTCAGCCGCCGCGAGGATAGCGCGAGTGGTCGTTCATCCGGACTATAGGGGAGATGGTCTGGGCATACTATCTGTTAAAGCAGCCATTGAATGGATTGCTGAGAGAAGAGTGCCTGAAATGAAGAGGAGGAAGCACATAGTGGAAACCATTGCGATGATGGCCAAGTATAATCCGTTCTTCGAAAAAGCAGGATTCTATTACATGTGGGACACTGGGAGCGGTAGACCTGTACTTATGTATCCATTGACCGATGAGGCAAGAACGTATATAGAGAGATTTCTGAAGACCGATCCATATGCTAAGATACATGGAGGAAGACTATATAGATCTAGATACGGCCGCGTCGAGGTATTGACTGATAATATCGTGGTGAAGGGGCTGACCAAAATTTATCGTAGCGTACTCGATGTATCACGCCTACCAGCGAATCTTAGAGAAGTACTGCTAGCATTCGGTGTTGAGAGAAGAATAGTCGAGAAATACGTTTTGAGAAACGTTGATATGACGAT
>JAMOVL010000053.1 GCA_027067785.1 Desulfurococcales archaeon
TGCTATATTAGTCTTTGCGATCCATTGGCTCTGCTGCGAATAGGGTTCGACCCTTTTCTCATCGTCAGAATAGTTACTGCACACTACTGAATTTTGTATAAAGAAGATCACTTCGAGTAATTTTCTCGATGTGAGTACAGATATTTTATTACAATTTTTGCAATTAGTTGTTTTAACAGTAATGGTGTTGTGTCAGCATATAATATGCTCAGAATACTCGGCGTATGCGTTCAAAGTATTGTTCTAGACTAGACATGAATAAGGAGGATAGTGGTATTGATTTCATAAATTCATTATGTATTATATTCTCTTTTGATTCTAAATCTTGCTATTCTTGTTGTCTCGCTTTCCTCTATGATATCTATTATTTCAGCTTCAACACCATGATCCTCCAACACATACTTCAAGTCTTCAATCCAGTCATTAACACCACACGTAAAACAGAACGAGCCCTTAAAACGCACCGTGAGAACACCGTTATCATAACCTATTATCTCCGCCTCAGCCTCAGGGGACCTATAACGATTATACATCTCAACAGCTTTCAAAACAGACGCGGGAACCTGCATCCCATACAACACCCAATATAAACAAAATACTAAACACCCAAAAATAACACATCCCTATACCCCACAAGAACCAGTCGAAGTGATCAACATTATACAAAAACCAGTAGTTCCCAGTAACTATTCCCATAGCGGGAAATTACTCGAAGTTTGCACAAAGCAAGACTAATAGATAAAAAACCTTAAATAATATCCGAATAAGAATAGATCACAAGCACAGAGAAACTTCGACCAATGTAACAACCATAATAGAATTGAAGCTATCCTAGATCATGATTGCCCAGCACAACATATATCTTAACCTTAGTAACAACCATAATAGAATTGAAGCAGTATGGACGCATTAGACCTAGCCAAGACCCTACGGGTAAGTAACAACCATAATAGAATTGAAGCCTTATTCCAGACAATACCTTAGTAACATTGACCATTCTACGTAACAACCATAATAGAATTGAAGCCGAACACGTCCGAGAAGTGGTAGCGGTATATAGGATAGTCGAGGGTAACAACCATAATAGAATTGAAGCGTATAGTATGAAGGGGGCAGATTAAATTCCCATGGCCCACTGTAACAACCATAATAGAATTGAAGCAGGATTTTATTGTTCGGCACATATATTATTTCAACTTCCGCAAGTAACAACAATAATAGAATTGAAAGTCATGTGGATAGCCAGTATACTTCAGGATCTAGTCCTCCCTATTCTTGTCCTATCAAGTAGTCCGGGTACTCATCCTATGTTCCAGATGCTAAAAGCTAGTATGTTTTCATCTGAGTACGCCTTGAGAAAATAATCTCTAACAAGATCGCTACCGGGCTCCATAACGTATTTCTCGATCAAAGCGTTAGTGTCCGGATAAAAGATCTCCACGTTCATTCCTCATCTTCCTAACAAGATCACTGACAGGATCGTTACGTGGAATCACGGGTTCGAAATCAGGCTCGGCATCTCTTTCCTCACATATGAGATCATCAAGCAGATCATCAACTAGAACTTCTTTTATTAGCCCCTCGATTAGGTGAGAGACCTTGATACCTCTCCTTCTAGCATATTCTTTAAATTTTTCCCATAGTTTGCGATCAATGTAAATATTTGTCTTAAACTTACTCATATCCATAATCACCAATGATAAGCATAATTATATGAGTGATAAAACATCGGGAACTTGTGTGTGTCTGTAACGGTCTGTTATTGAGTGTACGTATATTAATGTTTGTGTTCGTATATGTATTATGGTGTTCGTCTATGTCTGTAACATTTACGGTCCGTATTCCCAAGCGTCTTGCTGAAAAAATGAAGAAGTATAGGGAGATCAATTGGAGCGAGGTTGTTAGGAAAAGTATTGAGGAATATATTATGAGGCTTGAGGAGAGTAGATCGGCCTTAGACGCTGATGAAGTATTGGAGGAGCTACTGAATATGGGCGTTTCCCCGGAGGACCTCGAACCACTCGATTATAGTATTGAGAAAAAATACTATGAGATGATCGGTGAGGCTGAATGGAAGAGATTATCATCGATACGAGCGAAGTAATAGAGATCATTTCAAGAAGAACGCCTATCCAAGGCTATATATCGATCCTAACAGTGATCGAGTACCCACCATCAATAAAGTACGCGTCGAAAATCCTGTATCCCGAGAAGAAAGACTACCATCTGGCCATAAAGTGGCAGACAATTCTACGCAGAAAAGGATATCCCCTACCAGCAGTCGACCTCATCATAGCAGCCCAAGCATACAACAAAAACCTAACACTAATCACACGAGACAAACACTTCAAAATACTAAAAGAAAAAGCAGCACCAGACATAAAACTAGCAATAAAAGAATAACCAGCCCAAACCCACACAACAATACCAGGCACCAATAAGAACAATCCTACACACAATCCCAGAAACAAACATACTACCAAGAACCATCCACAAACCTCACCACCCATTACTCGAAGTGATCAACATTATACAAAATTCACTAGTACACTATAACTGTTCTCTTGATGAGATACTGGTCGAACCCTGTTCGAGGCCGCGATAATGGATTGCCAAGGCTTATATATTCTGAGAACAAATAATGGATCAGGCCCAGAAAACTTCGACCAATGTAACAACATAAATAGAATTGAAAGTAAGGATCGGGAACAGTAAGGGGATCATCATACCCAAGAAAGGTAACAACATAAATAGAATTGAAAGTTCCACGCATTAGCGATATAAATCCGCACTCTCTCGTTCTCGTAACAACATAAATAGAATTGAAAGATGAGAGCGACATGATGGGTCTTTTCTATAGGGCTATGTATGTAACAACATAAATAGAATTGAAGGACGAGAAGGGTAGCTGGAGTATATTTTGAGAATTAGAATAATCCTAGCATTAAAGATGCTGGGGATCTCTTCTGGGATTTAATAACTTTTACAAACATCGTCTAACATATGCTCATACAACCAATACTACAACAGATAAATGTTCATGCAAACAGTCTGTGGGACATAATGTTCGCACTACTAATAAACAAGCATGAAGTAATATATTTGGAGCCATAAGCCGATCGTTTCTGAACTACTCATGGATAGCACTGGGTATGAAGAATCAAATATATTATTAGTCAGTATGATTGCCTAGTAATTATTCATAGTCAATTGTGTTGTTGTCGCTCCTTGGGGCTAAATACAGTATATTGTTTATAGAGTTTTATGTGCATGATCAACTGTATCACTGGGATCGTGATCCATATAATTATCAAGACTGGTTCTACGGCTTCATAGGGAAGCGATAATATTCTTAGAACCCAAATAGCCGATCCACGGAAAAACATGGCAGCGAGCCATAATATCAACATCCATAGCATAGGTAATATGATCAGCCAGGATGATGTATTTCTCTTTATTGCATCGCGGTACTTGATATAGCTGAGTAGCGCAATATCGATTGGTAGGGACAATGCTACTGCCCAATAAGCCAATAATAACGTATCCTCTAACATTTCACTTATAGGCGCACCAAGCTTTCCAACTAAATCCATAACGAGCAAAAACAACGCTCCAATAACATATAACATTGAGATCCAGACCTGCAGCTTAGAAGCCCTAACATAAAGGATCACAGAATCGCCTAGCAATCTATTAACAATGATCTTAACACCAGCAAAGAAACCGATAAACAACAAAACAAACCACCAGCAATTAACCGTGAAGTATAGCGGCCAAGACAAAAAGTAAAGGAGCAGACCGATAGGGAGAGGACCAAGAGGAAACAAGAAAACAAAAGCAGAATAACAGAAGACAAGAAAAATACCGGGATAAACATACACGAAAGGAGAAAACAAGAACAAGTAAACTAATACAAAACGATGAAGCAACAAAAAGATCCTTGTAAAAAACCTGGACATTCTAGTACTAGGCATATTCAACACCACAAAATATGATACACTAAACCAATCAAAAAATCAACAGATGTTATCCTATAAAAATAGCTGGATTACACTAATAAAAATGAGGGAGAATATTATTGGCACAAGGAAAGTATGAATATATTGTGAGATTTTTCTATCACTCTACTATCTCGTCATATTCTATGTTGTTACATTTTCTTTACTAATTATTCCGATAACCTATCTTGGTCTTTATATCTCGTACTACTATGACATGCTCGTGGAATACGTTCCTATCGGGCCTTTACCTCTAGGATTTCTACCCATTTATTTCTCTTATCTCGGCTCGAATATAGTGCTGACTCATGGAGTCCACAATGTCCTTGTAGCTGTGGCTATCCTTGTAATTCTAGGAGTATTTAAGATCATTATTCTCAGGTATTCAAAAAATAGAAAAATAATGAATTATAGCCTGTTAAAGCTACAATTGATCATTTTTGCCATCATCTGTATCGAGGGTTTACTTAGTACACACTTTACATCCATTGCTCCAAGGGAAATAATATCGGAAATTATTTACTCAATATATTTACTGTTGAGCATAACGCTACCCGTTGATGTAGTCTTATTAAGCTACACATTGTACCGGGACGCCGTAATTCAGGACAGAACAATGAAGAAATACGTGGTTATAATACCTTCCTTATGGCTGATAATACTATGGATTAATGCAATTCCGCCTTCGAAAATAGCTGAATCACTTATTCGGCCAAACAATAATGTATCGATACTTATAATGATTATCTCATGGATTCTGATAACAGTATTAGAACTAATCGTACATATCGGATACTATAGATCTATTAGTGAGCAGGGAGATGATAATGGATAGGGAAAGAGTATTATGGGGTTAGAATTTGATTTCTTTTCTTGCTTCCCATAGGCCGTGTAGGTTGCAGTATGCTATGGCGTATAGTGTTCCCGGTTTTTCGAGTTTGAGTGTTATTTCTAGTTTTGGTTCTGCGTATCCTGGTTCTAGTTCTATTGTTGCTAGTCTTATGGGGTTGAATGGTCTTCCTTCTTCGTAGTAGTAGAGTTCTATTCGTCTTATGCTATGCTCGGGCTTATTTGGATGGGGCCCTACGGTTACTTGTATTTTGAATGGTTCTCCGGGCTTGATTGTCTCTGGAACCACTATTTTTGGTGTGTGGGTTTCTGCTTTGCTTATTGCTTGTCCCTGGGCTGTTTCGGGTGTATAGATTAGTTCTGAGAATCTGGGCATGTTTTCCACCGTTTAATTGTTTGTTATTTCTAATTATTAAAGATTGCTTCCTTGAATAGAATCGTTAGAAAAACTAATATTATCGGTTGCTGCTCTATCCTATTTTTCTTTTCTAGATACATCTCTGTATATTGATAGGCTTGTGCTCAGCAATATGATCCCCGTGACGAACGATAGTAGGCTCATCAATACATTGTTATAGATCAGTATGTAGACGGCTAGGGAGAAGAACCCTATGGATGCGAGCAGTGTTATCAAACTATATATGAGGCCGAATCTTCTCTTCTCAATCATTTCTCGACTCCTCCACTCAGGGTTATACTGGGATATATAGGAAAAACATGGCGAGAACGAAAGAAGCAGCAAGCAATAATCCTGCAACTACATAGTTTTTCTTATGCCTACAGGCAAGGGATACAATATATGGTATTAGTGCGATAAGACCAGTATAAGGAGCGGTCGAGAGGATCTTGAGGAACAGGAGGAAGCCAAGAACATACGCTGCTCTACTCAGCCATTTCTCGAGGTCATCAATACCTATTCCGAGCTTGTCTCCGACACATGTGAAGAAACCAGTCCTCGGATCGAGAGTGGCTGTTAATGAAGTGAACACTATGAATACATATAGGATCTCCGACTGCCATGCCCCCATATACAATAGTTTCTTCCCGACGAGAACAATGGCTATATCCACGGCTACGAGCACATAGACAACATACCTTATCAAGGGACCCATAAGAATCCTTGTACCACCGCTAGCCCTATACGTCTTATTGGTCAACAGGAGCAATAATTTGTAGCCAGGCATGAGGAGAGCCAGCAATACTATGAAGTATGGATTCAGCCCGAGATAGAAGCTCGTCAACACTGAGCCTAGGATGAGCAGTGGAGCGATTTCTGCTACTCCAGTGTATTTCTCAACAACTATCCCAATTCCTATCAGGAGGAGCATGCCGAGATAAATTACAGACTCATACATTATTATCTCACACCCCCACTCAGTATTCTGACACCTATTTCGGGTATTTCGACGCCCAATCCAATACCAGCTGTCTTGGAAGCTATGTGTGAGAGAAGCTCCTTGTACTCCTGCTCACCTATTATCTCTTCATAGCTGTACTCGGGGAACAGTAGGAATAGTTTTCCAGCATATTTTCTCAACAGCTTGTCTAGCACTGATGGCCCTTCTAAGAGAAGGGTTACTGGGTTCGTCACGAGGATCACTACGTCGTACCTTGAGGGATCTATGCCTAGATAGCTTGTCTGCTCGGCGTAGACGGATAGCGGAGACTGGCAGCCCTCACCAGGCTTGATGAGTGATGACATATCATAGATTGCTTCAAGAATATCCTTCTCAACACCGTGTCTTAGCTTGGGCGCTATATCGCAGCACACAGCCATATCGATATGTGATCCGGTCTTGGCCAGATACTCTAGTATTCCACGGGCTAGCCGGAGCTGTGCGTGGGCAAGAGTGTTCGGTGACCTGCCTATATACCATAGGTAGTCCCTCGTATCAATCAATACTAGTGCTTTAGTCCTTGATTCGCCATAGTCTAGCCTTACGACGAGCTTCCGTGTCTTAGCGTATTCTTTCCATAGGATCTTCCTCGGATCGTCTCCTGGCACATACTCCCTGTATCCGGCTAGATCGTATAGGCCTGTCAACGATTTCCCGACGATATAAGCCCCTATTATTTTCTGTAGGCTTTTCACAGAAACACGTGTCCTAGCTGATCTGGGCAGTGCCACAGTATAGGCATTGGCGGTGTAGGAGTATTGCTCGAAGAAATAGCCGAGCGGATCGGTTATGGACATGTAGAGTTTACCGAAGCTATGCGTGCCAGGAGCTTCCACGCGGAAAACATATTCAGCCACAGCTTCGCATCCCGGTGGGAGGGCTATTGTGAATATTGGTTTCTTCTTAGTGCTCGTGAACTCAGGGAGGGTGTCAAGGATTATCAGTCTCGGGATAGGTTTGTTTCCCTGGTTCTTTATCCTGATGATCATTTTTACATCATCGAGTTCTCCGCAGACCTTCTTGTCAACGCTACGCTCGACCACGACGTTCCGTATATAGTTCTTTGTCTGGAAGAAGACATGGTACTCGTAGTAGAAGACGAGTATTAGAGCTAACGCTACGGAGACCCCGACTAGTGATCTAGAGTATAAGCTGTACAGGAGGAGCATAATGGCTACCGCTAAATGGGTGTAGCCGCTGAAAGTTATCTTCAAGGAACCTCTACCCTTTCAAGGATGAAATCAATGATCTTGTCGGGCGTTAATCCTGTTATCATCGCTTCACCAGTCAGCATGATCCTATGCCTCAGAGCTGCATGGGCCACGTATTTCACGTCGTCCGGAGTAATATAGTCTCTGCCGCGGATCAGCGCTATTCCTCTAGCCAGTAGCAATAATGCTATTGCTCCGCGGGGCGAGGCGCCGAGCCTTACCATTTTATGGCTGCGTGTGGCCTCTACTATTAATGCTATGTATTTCAAGACGTTCTTGTCGGCCCTGATCTTCTTGGCGGTATCAATGATCTCCAGGATCTCCTGAGGCGACAATACGGGCTCCACGTCTTCCTCTCTGACGATATCGTAGTAGCGCTCCAGTATCTCCACGGTCTCATCAACACTGGGGTAACCGATTATTATCTTAGATAGAAACCTATCTACCTGTGCTTCGCTGAGCGGGAAGGTGCCCTCGATCTCTATAGGGTTCATAGTGGCTATGACGAGGAATGGTGATGGAAGCCTGTAGGTTTTCCCCTCAATGGTTACTTGGTGCTCCTGCATCGCCTCGAGCAGTGCTGCCTGGGTTTTGGGTGGCATACGGTTTATCTCGTCCACGAACAATACGTTGGTGAATACCGGTCCTTTCTTGAAGATGAATCCTTGCTTGGATGGATCGAATATCTGGACACCAATGATGTCCGAGGGCAGCATATCGGGCGTGCCCTGGACACGCTTGAAGTCTAGTCCGAGGGACCTCGCTATCGTCTTGGCCATAAGGGTCTTAGCTACTCCCGGTACTCCTTCTAGGAGAACGTGTCCCTCGGAGAACAGTGTCGCTAGTATTAATTCTAGTTCTTTCTTCTTACCGATCACTTTGCGCGAAACGTTATCTATGACTCGTGATAAGAGCTTGCTATACTCTTTTACTTTTTCCTCGAGGTCTTGACTCCCCAATCCTTTAATCCCCTCATGATCTCTTTATTGGTGATCAAGGCTTCGGGTTTTACGGGCTTTTTAAGCTTGGGGTAGGGTGACCGGGGGAAGCTGAAGAGGTAGAGGGATATGAAGCCCGTAATGATTAACCAGAGGCATAGGAGTGCGGCTATCCTTATTATGCCCTGGTGGGCGAAGAACATTGACGGCAATGAAGTGATCACCGTCATTATAGCGTTTATAGTCATTACTCCTTTGACAGAATATACTATCCTATACGCTCTATTTCCCTCGTATATCAGGATGCTCCTTGGACCCACGAGTTGCTGTATGAAATAAGTGTTAAACGTACCATACTGTGTGTCCAGTAGCATATAGTTTATTATGAGGCTGGAATCACCTATCACTATTATTTTTCCCTTACCGATCTTCTTCTCGAAAGCAACTACACTATTACCAGCCCAGCACAGAGGCTTTCCCTTATCGATCTTAGAGAAGGTCTGATATACATCGAATACCACGGGTACAGGCTTATCGTTAACCCTACACATCCCCATCACAACATATCCGATAAAAGCATTGGGAACAGCATCAACTAGTTTTAGAAACGCCATTGTATTGTTCGTCTCATCCATAACTATTACTTCGCCGCCATTCTTAACCCAGTCTAGTACTTTCAAGGCATCATCCATACTGATGGGTTTGTCCGGGCTGATTATAAATAGAGCGTAGAGCCATGGCGGGTATTGGTGTAGCTCGTCAAAGCTCATCACTACTATGGGGCTGTGTCTAAACATTACTGCGGTGAAGAAATATGAGACGCCGCCGGGCCCATTATTGTATATAGAGGGTGAATCACCTATCACTGCCCGGGCGAGCATTAGGTTAGAATAGACTATCAACAGTATCAATAATACAGCAATACCTATACCTATCGCCTTAGAGCCTATCATCCTTCATCACCCTTCCCCAATTCTTCAACCTCCTTAACGACATCGTCGACATCGCTCCTATACTTGGAACCATAGACAACGTCTTCATAGACCTCTGCGAAACGATAGAGCCTCTTATCCCTACTCATAATCGCTAGTTCTCTAGGAGTACAGGATGTGTAGCCGAATACTTCGCGTAGTTTAACATAGTATTTCCTCAGAACTTTCTTGATCCCTGTGTACTCGTAGATCGCCCTAACAAGGAATTCAGGCCTACCGCCGCCCAGCCTAACCATTACACGTGTCGGGACCGGTACACCGCTGTTATAGTAGTAGAAGAGAACCAGTGCTAGTGAAACCACTGCCGCTATAAACAAGTAGTAAATTAAGAACGAAGCATGTGTTGCAACAGCCCCAGGCTGTCGAGGAGTAAGCGTCCTAGCGACTGATAATGTAATATTTCCTTTTTGAAACGTGAAGTTTGATATGATAGGATGAATGGTCTTATTCGTAGGGATCGGTATATATCTGACGGGATTTGACAATTCTCTCCGGGCACCCCAGTATTATTTGTATTGGGTGTTCTGCATAAAATTCTTTGATATAAGAACTGGGTTAAATGATCAGGTTCTGTCCAAGCTACGCTGTATAAGGCTTAGCATGTCTCTCCGTGATGGGAGAAGATACGCGTCCTGTACATAGTCAAGCCCATTCCTCAGAGCTTCTTCAGCCTTGACTAGTTCTCCCCCAATATAAGCTGCATGATCGAGTCTTGATATTAATCCCTCCCTTATGATCGTGTCTCTTATCTCACGGGCTGTCCGGCCACGTACTAGTATCCTGCCTTTCCTCCCCATGTAGAGCGCCTCGATAACTCCTTTTCTATGGTCCACTCTTATCTTGAATATTCCCATGGGATCCAACGTTATGTTCTCGTTAGCTTGTGCATTGATTGTTTTTGAGGGTTTCTCGAAATCATACCAGTGAAGGATCCTAGGCTTAACCATGAGCAGATCTACGCCGAGCCCCCGAGGATCCTGCCCAGTATATGTTGCTAAAAGATGTAGTGTGCCGAGGATCTTTATTTCTTCCAGACTATAGTAAAGCTTCTCCTCAAGCTCCCATACAATCAATAATCCTATGCCTGCCTGAGCGAGTAATGGTAGGAGGAGACCATATATTCCGTGGCTATCAGCATCTATTCCCCATCCGATGTTCGTCGGCCATGCTGACTTCGCTATTCCGCTTACCTTCCTCATATAGTTAAGCCTATCAATCAGCTCATAGGGATTTGTAGGTAGGGACACATCCAGAATTGTTCTCTCGGGCATATCCATGGCTTTCTCAACGGCCTTCCCGGGATCACTATATGTTTCAAGGATTATCCCTTTATCCTCCTCGACTGTCTCAACTTGTTCTGGAAGCACACCGTAGACGAGCATAGGCTTTACGCCCATAGACTCAACAGTGTCGAGGTACTGGAGAGGCGCAATAATCCTTCCCTTATATTCTTGGAGCTTATCCAGAAGCTCCACCAGTTTCTCCGAGGGCTCATAAGGAGGCAGTGCAAGGAGATCAGGCCTCGTCCTCCCAATATACTTCTCAAGCCACTCCAGGCCCAACCCATGATCAAGAACTAAAGCAGTCACAAATGGAGGAGGACTATCAGGTACCCGTACACCATTAACGATTAATGTCTGCCTCATCCGCTCCTCGGATGCCTTCTCAATGATCCCGCATAGCTTCTCAGATATGATCTCCTCGGCCGGCCTCACAGGGTCAAGATTATCAACACCAATCATAAAGGCAAGACCAAGCTGTTCAAGCCTCTTAGGCCCACGCACAACACGGACACCGAGCTCCTCCTGCACAAGCCTTAGATCACCACGAACCAGGCCCGGCACAAGGATAATATCAGGCTTTTCCTCTCCTCCAATCTTATCCCTAAGATGATACAATATGATCTCAGCAGTAGCTAGCCCTATCACCTTAACAGGAATCTTCACTATTCTTACATCAATGTTTCTCAGCTGTGACCTGACATAGCGATCTACATATTTTTTGACCATAGGATAGGCATATTCGCCAGTCACTATCCATACTGTTTTCATCCTGTGGCATCACCACTCATGGCGTTCAGAACTAATAATGGATTTGCTACTACATTAGCACTACGTTATCACATATGATCTATGGGTGATCTACTCATATTTGGCAAAAATATTTTAAATATATTTGTATTGAAAAACGATAAGCCGTTTAAGGAGTACAAAAGGTCTAAAGCCTCTTCTCCTGTCACGGCCTGTCTCAAGCCTATAAGGTGTAAGTTTTCTTGATGATTTTCTTGAAGAAACAATGTATTGGGGAATGATAGTCCTAGTACTATCAATAGAAGTAGTAATGACTATCCCAGCAGCGAGTCCATCGACGTTCTATAAGGCGCCTGCAATAATTGACCCAGTATTGTTCGCTGTTAATCCGGCGGACCCGAAGGAGATGTTCGCATCATAAGCGTACCGCGGAAATGAAGACAGTAACGAGTCATATGTTACACGCGTTACATTCATTTCCGGATCTTTTGACAGCCTTATCTTGCAATC
>JAMOVL010000054.1 GCA_027067785.1 Desulfurococcales archaeon
CTTACCTTTGTAAATAACGTAATGGCTTCTCCTGGGAGCTCTATCGCCGAGTATCTTACATGTTTCTTCAACCATCCAGTGTAGCTGGGTACAGTGCAGACTACCATCAACTGTTAGCACAGCTATTTCTTCATAGTTCCCCCTTGCTAGAATCCCTGCTAGCTTGAACCCAACCATGTTTACGTGCTCTGCTTCGAGACAGACACTGAGAACACCGTATTCTTCTTGAGGGAACTGTGACAAGATATCGGGATGCTCTATCTCAACACATCGACCTATTATTAGTAATTTTTTCTTATGCCTGAAGATCTTCGAGCGAGCATTGATATCGGCTAGGCGTGGTATCTTATACATCATTAGTTCACCTCACATGATAAGGAATATTACGATCCATAGACAAAATCATTTCTTGGTTGATAAAATTGCCTGTCGTCAGGACAGGGCCTGTAAGAGTAAGCGGTTACGCTATTAAGCTAAGACGAGTGGTGAATGCATCACTAAGACCCCTCTATAAGGAGAAGAAAGTCGACTCTAAAGAAGTGAACGCTAAGATAAGCGAGATAAATGCTGCTATATATGAGGTCCTCATAAACAAGTTCGAGGTACCTAAGGAAGCAATTGTGAATATCACTTTGGAATACGATATCAGCGATGGAGAGTTCGTGGTTAAAGACATCAAGATCGAAGTATATGATCTAAACGAGATCCTCACTAAAAACACAACCGCTGAAGTAAAGAAACTACTGCTCAAGAAGAAAGAAATGGAGAATAAGTAGTCTAGGAAAACCAGTTCTATGAAAAGAGAGGAGTTGAATAGGCGATGATAGTTGGTATTTTGCAGGCGGAATACGGTGTAGACCCGCTCGAAAACCTGAAGATCACGGGTGAAATAATCGATAATGGATATAGTTCTGCAGATGTCGTGGTTCTTCCAGAGTACTCTATGGCTGATATATTGTCTCTCAAGCCGGAGCAAGTATATGGTTTAGCCGAGAAGCTAGAAGATAGTGATTATCTCTCAAAACTATCCGATATAGCTCTAAAATACTCGGCGATCATCGTAGCCCACTTTATAGAAAAGACGGATACACCACCATTATCAAGAAGTACAACGGTACTTGTCTATCCATCGGGGAAACTAGAGCCTGTTTATAGGAAAATACATCTCTTCGACGCTTATGGTTATAGGGAATCAGATTATTTTGTACCAGGCGATAATCTATCGCCTATTGTCGACTTAGCATGTGTTCGTACGGGTTTCGCTATATGTTATGATATGAGGTTTCCAGAGCTCTTCAGAGCTTATGCATTGAGCGGTGCTGAAGCAGTGGTGGTTCAAGCTGGATGGGTTAGAGGGCCTCTGAAAGAAGAGATCCTAGATCATATCCTGGTTTCAAGAGCGCATGAAAACACCATGTACGTGATCCTCTCCAGTCACTGCGGCGAAAAATACGTTGGTCGCAGCGGGGTTTTCAGTCCCTATGGGTACAGAATATATGATCTAGGGCCCAGACCGGGCTATGGAGAGATCGGTATAGATAAGGAGAAAGTGTATGATGCGAGGAAACTAATACCTGTGCTTGAGCACTCCCGTGCAAAATGGGTTATTTCTCCTCGACACAATGACTAGCGAAGCAATTGTCGAGGGATTCAACTAGTTTTTCTCTAATACTTTCATCGCCGGCCAAGAGCTTATCGAGAAGACTGGCTACTTCGTCGCCACAGACGTTCTTTATATCATCAAGTACTCCTTCCTCAATAAGCCTAGATGCCTTCCTAGCTAAGCTGTACTTGTCCTCGAGCCCAGCAATGATTCTCGCTAGTTCCTCGATACGACTACATATGCTTTTCTTCCCCGGCCTAGGCGGATGTCTAAGCAGATATATGTCTAGTAGGAACATTAAGAGCCAGAATATGGCATAGCCGATGTAGGCCTTGCCATAGCCATGCAGGTATGCGAGTACAGATGATACGAATGCCGTGAACGTAGCCGTTATAGCGGCTATTGCAAGCTTTCTATATTGTTCTTTTTTCAACAAACTCACCGTCATAATAGTCTATTATATTCATCAGCTTATCTTCAATCACCATAGCCAGTTCTCTGGATTCATCGTATATTTTACGTTTCTTTTCCGGTGTCAGTAGGAGCGAGCCCTCCCTGATAACATAATCCGCTTCCGCACCTCCTCCAAGGATCAGGTTTGCCAACAGATTGCTTGTTCCGAGAGGCCTGTGTCTTACATCGTCTATCCTGAAAAGGACTATGTTCCCCGGCATGTTCTCCTCGATGTATCCTCCCTTGATACCGAATATCTTGTAGGAGTTAATGATGATCCTATTATAGAGAAATGGTAGCTTGAGCCTAGTATCCCAGTAGTTATGACGATATAGGAGGAGCATCATTCTTATCTCGTCTAGCAGATTATACCTATCTCCGCTGGACCCATCGGTTCCTATGCCTAAAACAATGTTTTGCCTTAGTATCTCGTATACAGGGCAGAAACCAGCTTCTGCGAGCCTCATGGCGGAATGGGGGCAATTCACTATCTTAGCGTTTTTCTCCTTTATCAAAGGGATCTCGCTGCTTAATACCCAGTTTAGATGAACAAGTATGGTGTTTTCGTTGAGCCAGCCTTTACTGTGCATGTATTGGATAGGCCATTGCCCGGTCTTCTTTCTGATAACGTAGACTTCTCTACGAGTCTCAGATACATGGATATGTACTGGTACACCGTGTTTTTCGGCTATCCTATACATTTCATCTATAATGCTTGGATCATTCCGGTAGAGGCTATGAATGTTTATCAGTGGATAACCATTGGGATAGCTAGCGATACAGTTAATCATTGATGCCGCATTATCAGGTCTATAAGGCCCTGTCCTAACGAGTAACCCGTGTTCTGATGCAGCTTTAACCGTTTCTTCGGGGTAATAGTACATGTCTATGAATCCGATGATCCCGTTTAGCAACATCTCGATCGATGCGAGCTTTGAAGCCGTGTATACTAGTTCTCTCGTAATCGTTTTCTCTTCCAGCTTTACAATCTTATCGAGCCAGTCCCAGAACTCCATGTCCGGTAGGCTTCCCTTGAATGCCTTCATAGCTGCATGTGTGTGGCAGTTGATCAATGCTGGCATTAATACGTGTTTATCGCTCAATATCTTAGTAGTGCCACGCGGTGCTTGTTCCTTACAGGAGCTCGAGAAACAAGTGATAAAACCATCTTCAATGAGAATATCTCTATCAGTATAGATCAGAGGGAAATCTCCATTTTTGCTCGGTGTTACTACGTATTTTGCATGATGTATTAGGAGGGGCTCCAAAGCCGATCACGTCAGCCTTTCCACTAAAGCTATGATAGCCCCTCCTGGCATAGATTATTAATTACTCTTCTTTTTTAGAAGCCTCATTATCTCGTGTAAAGACTTGTTAAGACTTACTCCTTCATTATCCACTCTAATCACTAAGCCTTCCAATGGGTTTTCAGGAGGATCCGGAAGATCTTTTTCAGGCTTCTCCTTCCCTAGGTATATCCATTTTATCTTTGATGAGCCATTTCTTCGTATTTCGATCCTGTACCAGTATCGGCCATAATAATAGTATTTTACCCTAGAGCCATCACGGCGTTTCTTAACAACAATATGTACTGGTTTCAAATAGTAGCCTTTCTTCCTAACAATATTGTTGTACTCGTAGATCTTCTGAGTATAGTTTGAAATAATCTCGTTGATAGTGCGGAGCACAGTCATGTTTTTGAGTTTTTGTTTCTCCTTGTTCAAACCAGGTCAGCCCATGGGAGTCTCTTCATCTTTTCTGCTGAGTAACTATTCTTCATCCCCACACCTAATATAAGTAGGGGAGAACATTTATGTTTCAACAATCCCTTTATACGTTCATACCTCCCTAATTACTCTTCAACTCTACATTCGAGGCCTGCTACTCCGGGCTCCACTTCTATTATCTCGTTGGAGAAACTCGTTATTCCATCCACTACTGCTTCCTTATCCTTCTTTTTGACCAGCACAATAACTATCCCGCCCATACCAGCGCCGCTTATCTTCGCACCTATCGCTCCTAGCCTTAGACTATTATGAATTATTCTCTCTGTCTCGGGTATAGCTACGCCTATTGATACGAGTAGTCCATGGTTGATGTTCATCAGCTCACCTATTCTTATCCAGTCTCCTTCTATCATTAGCTCTTTAGCGGTCATGGTAATCTCTGAGGCTGCCTCGTATATTTTGCCCATAATGTTTGGGAATCGCTCATATCGTTCAAGCACTTTCTTCACAACTAAGCCTGTACTTCGGGTTACTCCGGTACCGATGACGAGAAGAGTGTATTCATTGCTCCACCTTGCATTTAATGGTTTGATATCTTCAGGGCCTCTATAATATATGAAGCCGCCACGAAGCGATATTGCTGTATCGATACCACTGGGTCTCCCATGAACTATTTTCTCTGCCTCCAAGGATAATCTTCTAACATGCTCTGGACTGGGCTCAACACCTATATATTTGAGTACAGCAGCTGCGAAGCTTATACTGGATGCAGCAGATGATCCGAGCCCATAGGATATCGGTATATCGGAGTCAATTGTTATTTTCATACCTGGCAGTTCGCCGTGTTCTTCTCTTATTAGGTCAAGTATTCTCTTGAAGGGTAGGAGTTCCTTATCAGGTTCTTTTTCACCGTATACGAAGCCTTTTTCAAGAGATTTTGACCAGAATCTTATCTTACCGTTCTTGTTCGGCTCGACACGTGTTCTAACGTATAGGTCAACACTGCTGGCTATAGCCGGCATACCTTTAACAACGAAATGTTCTCCAAACCATATTGTCTTACCGGGCGCTCTACAGCATACTTTCACGGATAATCACCAGGCAATACATGGGGCATATACTTGACTATATTTTTATGCTAGTTAGATTAATAATTGCCCCTACACAATAATCTTGTCCCAAGGAATCGATCATCACTGCTTACCCAAGGTGGTATGTATGTCTCAGAACTACTCCATGGCTCCTCGAGCACCGACACCAATTTTCAAAATAATAAATGAGGCTAGAGAAAGGCTGAGCAAGACTAAGCATAAGATAATGGTGCTGAGCGGTAAGGGCGGTGTAGGCAAGACCTTCATATCATCTATGCTCAGCCTAGCGCTCGCCGAGAAAGGCTATAAGGTGGCATTATTCGATGCAGACATACATGGTTCATCAATACCGACCGTTCTCGGCTTAGAAGGCGCAAGGCACTTCGCCGGTCCAAACGGGATCGAGCCCGTCCCTGGACCTCTGGGAGTTAAGGTCGTCGCAATAAACATGATGCTAGATACGCCGGACACGCCGATTGTTTGGAGAGGACCCCTCAAATCCAGGGCTATCACAGAGCTTTTAGCCAAGGTTAACTGGGGCGAAAACGACTTCCTAATAATAGATCTGCCTCCGGGTACAGGTGATGAAGCAATAACGATAGTACAGACAATAACCGATCTAGACGGCTCGATAATAGTGACAGCGCCCAGCATACTGTCCGAGGTAATAGTGGCTAAAGCAATAAATTTCGTGCTGAAAAACAATATTCCCCTACTAGGGATCGTTGAGAACATGAGCTATTTCAGATGCCCGAAGTGCGGCTCAACATATCAGCTCCTAGGAAAAAGTACTGGGGAAGAACTAGCTAGGAAATACAATACGAGACTACTAGCCAAGATCCCTCTAGACCCATACATTGGCGAAGCCCTTGATAAGAGAAAGCCGTACCTCGTTGAATATCCTGATGCAGATGCTGCTAAAGCACTTAAGGAGCTAGCAGGAAAAATAGTTGAAATACTATCGTCGGAGGAAAAACAGTAATACAATACTTGACTATAACCCCCCTTCTAAAGCAGGATTTTTCCTCCTCATAATCTTCTACATCACTACTTATTTGGCTGCCTTTTATCGTAACCTATATATTTGGCCTAAACCCCCCTATACTTTACTGGGGAACAGTCATGGAAACCAGCAAGCTACCGACATGGATGGTATTGAAGAAGGCAGCAGAGGAACTGATGAAGAAAGGCAAAACATCGTTTACCAGGAAAGAACTCACGATGTATGCCAAGAAATATATTGACCCGTCAAGGCCTGAGACAAGCCTGGATTTCGAGGTAGACTTGATAACGGTTAATAGTAATAGTAAGGACAGGTATAAGGATCCAGAGAAACTCTTCCTATTCAGGATCAGTAGGGGGAGATATACTCTCTACGATCCCGACATTCACGGTCCTCTGGAGAAATACCTGGAGCCACACCATTATCTACCAACCAGGAAACTCGTCCTATCCCAGGTATCCGAGATACTGGGGAGCAAGGGATACAAAGTCCAGATTATACTCCAGCATAGAAAACCATTAACACCAGACCTCGTAGCCGATAATGGAAAGAAAACAGCTGTATGGGTTATCGATCCGGGGACGGACCAGGCTACGCAGCTAAAGAATCTAGCCTACGCTATAGGATCAGCTCTACTATCAAGTAATGGTGTCTATGACGAGATAATAATAACCGGGCCACCATTCATAATCAATAAGATCCCCGGGAAAGTCAAAGAAATGCTTAAGAACCTAGGGATAAAGCTTGCCATACTGAGGGAAGAAAGAAGATATACTCTCGTATTTTAGCCGAATAATGTGTAGAACAATTCTTGATCTCAAGAATAATATCCCTGTAATGAACAATAGTTAATTGTACTAACTATTACACTGGGGGAATGATAGGCTTTGTCGATGATACCTCTCCCTCTCCCAAGGATTAGAAGCGATGTTCTAAGTGTTGAGCAAGCACTCGCTTATAGGAGAAGTCATAGGAGATTTCGTGACGAGCCTCTCTCGATAAGTGATGTCTCACAGATACTATGGGCTGCCTACGGTTTATCGTTACCGGTTAAGGGATTCCTGACTTGTCCCAGCGCTGGGGCCACCTATCCACTAGAACTCTACCTTGTTGTTGGAACCGAAGACGTCGAGCTAGGTGATGGTGAGTTCTTAGAGCCCGGAGCCTATAGATATTTACCCCACAGCCACGTATTAACATATGTTAAACCCGGCCATGTAAAGGAAGAAGTATACAGGGCCTGTTTATCTCAGAAATGGGTTCTAAATGCACGGGCCAGCATAGTCATCGCAGCCAACTATGAGAGAACAACAAGATACTATGGCGAGAGAGGAGTCAGATACGTAATCCTCGAGGCGGGTCATTGCGCGCAGAACATATACTTAGAAGCAACAGCACTCGGGCTAGGCGCCGTAGCGATCGGGGCTTTCTATGATGATGAACTAGCAGAAGCAATTGGTCTACGTGAAGAAGTTAAGCCCGTGTACATGGTTTCAATAGGTGTTCCGCTAAGGAGGTACTTTATAAGTGAGGAATCACTTCACGAACACATAAAGATCAATAGGCGGAGAAAAGGATTACTCTAGGCAGCATCAACTGTTAACCTGCTCTTCAATATCTCCTTCGCTTCCCGCAGAATCTTCTCTGTATTCTCATCAGTAGTTGGTGTAACATCTACCAAGTTATAATCCGGTACATTCACGCCAGAACTAGCTATTGCTTTCAGGGATTCCTCGATATTATAGAGCATTAGCCCCATATCCGGTATTGTAGACTCGGGAAGCTTCTTCAGATCCTTCGTTATCTCGAGAACCTCCTTAGCGATCCCCTGGAAGTTATGTATAGTCATAGCATATTCCAGGCTTAAAGCTACCTTCTCCAAAACAAGATGAATCATCTGGAGACGGGCAGATATCTTGTCCAGCTTAGCTATTTCTTCAGCGTATTTCTTCGCTAGAAAAGTCTCTCCACGCATCTGAAGCTCCGCCGCAACCTCCATCATGCGGTGGCGGCGGTTCTTGATCCTATCGAGTAATGCCTCTATTTTACTCATACCCATTTTAACCGAGTAAAGGGCTTGAATGCCTTCTCTATAAGGATCTATTTTTCTCCTTCGGAAAATCATGTAAATACACCGTTAATGAAATCGTTAATGAAATGGTTAAAAATATAGGGGCTATTTAGTAACGACGGCCTGGTTTACTCCTTGGAAGTCTACCTTGTATATGAATATTACCTCGTAGTACCCCGGTAGCCCCTGGTATGGTTCTGCTATGACCTTGTATGGCTTGAAGTACTTGAAGTGCGGCCTGTCTATAAAGGTCAGTGTTCTGGTTGATGTAACTGTTATCTGGTACTTTATACCGACTTTCTCTGCGAAGGGCTGGTACTCCGGCGAGACGGGCTGGACGTTACCAGTGTACCATACGAAGTAGTAGGTATGGTTCTTGTCTTCATAGTTTAGGTAGAGTATGCCGTCAACCATTATCTTATATATCAGAGCGAGCTTGTCAGGCTCATCGAATCTTGGTGAAAGGAATGCTAGGCGTTGGCTCTGCACTATGTATAGGTAGAAGTACTTTGATACATCCTCTCTAGCTATTCTCACCATCCAGTAGCTCTTAGGCAGGTCGACAAGGCCTACGAATGTTCCTCCGCCAACTATTGGTACGACTGTTATAGTGTTGTTCTTGCCTGGTATGAATCTGAAGACGTCGAATACCAGGATGTATGTCTGGTTCTCGGGGGCCTTGAGCTCTTTGAGTATCTTCACGGCCTCTGTCTCATTATATGCTGTTAGAACTTTTGCGAGCAATGATATCTGTGTACCGTTTAGAGTAGCACCGTCGGCTAATGTATAGCGGTGTGCCCCTACGCTGATCCAATATCCGTAGTCCCACCAAGCAACTACTAGAGCGTCTTTACCCGTGTGTTCTCTGAGGAATTTCAGTGTATCATACCATGCATTAGTTTTTGCGTTGACAGGGGCTCCGCCTGCCATTATTGATGGTACCATCTTGATGTGACTGTCATATGTGACTGCCCCGGCAGCTGTCAGGTTTATCAGTGCTAGTACTACGAATATGAAGGCTATTATTCTAGCAGATGATTTATGGTGGAAGCTTACTCTTCCCCTCTTACGCTCCATTACTTCTTTCTTGCTAGGTATGAATTTCATGAAGAGCCATCCAAGGAAGCATCCTGCAACAGCTAGTCCGTATGTCGCCGCTGTTGCTTCGAAATAAGTTGCATTCATATATGCGTAGAACGCTATCAGGAATGATAATGCCAGATAAACTCTGTCGGCACGCCCCTTATAGAGTAGATAGAATGCTCCCACAATAGCAAGTATTAGTGGTGACACAAAGAATAAGGCGTATGTACCTGTACCCCATGCTGTGAGTACTCCTAGCAAGCCCTTAGCTACGAGGGCGGGCTGTTGCTCCGCAATGCTTTCCGTTAATGGTGATGCTCCGAAAAACCTTAGGCCTAAAGCCCATGCGATTCTACCACCTATCGGCAATATACCCTTAGCAGCCAATACTATGCCGGTTATAACGCCAAACAATAATATTAGGAAGTAGCGGCCAGGCGTAAGTATCCTCTTCTTAACGTGCTTGGAGTTGGCAAGTAGATAATATATTACTGGCAGTATCATTGACGCTAGGAGCATTACGCCAATACTCTTAACATGGAATCTCGGGTAGAAGCCTAAGGCTTCGGGTATCGATGGAGCTGCTGATGCGAAAAACACTGATAGGAAGACCAGCGCAATATTGTATTTCAGGAAATTAGCTGTTATCTCCTTGGACGCTAATAGCGGGTATAGTATCATGAAGATTATCACGCCTGCCCATACGTAGAGGAATCCTCCCCAGAACCATCCTACCGATGCCATGCTCAGAGCGGCTAGGACTAGGTATAATATTTTCTTTTTGACGTCGACGTTTCTGCGCTTATAGGTCTTCATAAGCTTTGAGTAGAAGAACAAGAATAGGAATACCATAGCCATTGCAACGCCTTCTTTCTCGACGAAACCCACTATAGTTCTATCACTAGCGGCTGGCACTACAGCATAGAGCAGTGCAGCCATTAATCCCGCAATATTGCTTCCATCCATTATCTCCCTCACAGCGAAGAACAGCGTTATGAACGTTATACCGGCAAACACGAGCGGCTGTAATGCCACCCATGCCTTAACAGTTATGCCGAAAGCCCCGGTTATATAGTATGTTAGGGCAGTCCATATTGGTAGGCCGGGATAAGCTGATAATACGAAGTTTCTTCCCCATGGATACCAGAAGATATGTGTGGCTGGATTGGCACGGGTCAGAGTATACCAGCTCAAGAGTCCGTGATAATATGTGTAGTTGGCCTGCCAATACTCGATCCACGGGTCGTTAGCATGTAGTTC
Organism: Desulfurococcales archaeon; assembly: GCA_027067785.1. Taxonomy (GTDB): domain Archaea; phylum Thermoproteota; class Thermoprotei_A; order Sulfolobales; family Desulfurococcaceae; genus JAADCY01. The sequence goes on from JAMOVL010000054.1 coordinate 10,292, forward strand.
TAGACCCCATCTAATTGCGGGGAGTGCGCGGAGATATATTCCTATACTGGTGAAGACCGCTAGTAAGACTGCTGTGAGGATTTTTGATAATTCAGGCCTCTTATCAAGGGCCTCGTAGATCTTTGTGATGAGCTTCTCGAATTCTTGGGACATTCTTTTCCCCCATAAGCCGAAGTAATGGGCAAACCATTAATTTAATGCAATAGTTTATCTCTGGATTTCAAGGGTATGTCAGATAGAATATAAAAATATTGTATGGTAATATCTCCCGGTAACCGTTCAACAGGATTGATGATCATTGTTAGGGTATTAGTAGCGCGAGTATAGCTTTCTGTACATGTTTCCTGTTCTCGGCCTGATCCCATACGGCGCTCCACTTACCGTCTATAACGTCATCAGTGACTTCTTGCCCTCTATGGGCTGGGAGGCAGTGCATGAATATGGCATCCGGCTTCGCATAGCTCATGAGTTCCTTGTTGACCTGATACGGGCTTAGATCACGTATTTTCTTCTCCTTCATGGATTCTTGGCCCATGCTGACCCATACATCGGTATATATTACATCTGCTCCTTTCACAGCCTCTATCGGGTCTCTTATGATCTCATATTCTCCACCGTTGGGAACGGCTTTTTCCTCGAACAGCTTCACGACGCTTGGATCTGGATCGTATCCCTTCGGGCTTGCGATCACTATTTTGCCGCCTAGAATCCCTATGCCGAGCATAAGGCTGTGGAGAACATTGTCTCGTCCATCACCTACAAACACTATCTTTAATTTCCTTAGATCCCTGTCTTTCTTCTCCATTATGGTATAGATATCGGTTAATGCCTGGGCTGGATGTAGGAGGTCGCTGAGCCCGTTGATTACTGGTACACGGCTGTACTGGGCTAGTTTTACCAGTTTCTCGTGCTCGTAGACCCGCGCCATTATGCCGTCGACATATCGGGACAATACCCTAGCTGTGTCCTCTATGGTCTCGCCTCTGCCTAGCTGTAGGTCTCTCCAGTTAAGGTATAAGGCGTCTCCGCCTAGTTCAAGCATTGCTGTTTCAAAGCTTATCCTTGTACGTGTGCTTGGCTTTTCGAAGAGTAGTGCTAAGTGTCTTCCGCGCAGGATGGGTATTATCCTCTCCCCTGCAAGATATCTTTCCTTAAGCATTCTGGCCGTGTCAAGCATGAATTCTAGTTCTTCCTTCGTAAAATCCGCTAGTGTTAAGAAGTGTCTTCCCTTTAGGCTTGTGACCATAGCTAGTCACCTATTCAATTATTAATGCGCTATATACGGTTAAGAATTGAGCGCTTATATGATGCTGTAAACAACAACGCCGCTATAAAGCCTATCAGGGCCATGAAAGACATGTATGTGAAACCAATCCTTGCACCGTATAACTGGTAGAGTTTACCCAGGACAATGTTTCCGGTAAGATATGCAAAACCATATACTCCATGCATGTACCCGTATCCGGCTCCACGCGATTCTACCGGTAGGAGTAGGCCAGTTATTATTCTTCTCAATGTATCGTTGAAAGCCATGTAGACTCCGAGGAGAATAAATGATACAATTGCCGCTAACGGAGATGATGATAGTGCGAGCACCATGCCCGTGATAAATGTTATCACGAAGACCAATGGATATAGATAGTGTCTTTCATCACCCATTCTATCGCTTATAATACCTATAGGGTATGCTATCGAGGCATAGACTATGTTTGAGAGCATGAGGAAAACGAGGCTATATTCTTTAGACCATCCAAGCTCTACGGATCTAACAAGTAGGAATGCTTGTCCAAAGCCTGTTAGACCAGACATGCCTACTGATACAAGGAAGAACCAGTACCTCCTAGACAAAGGAGCGGGGCGTGTCCTTTTCTCATCCTTATGAACGGCTATCTTAACACATAGCTTCTTTTCAGAGACAATAATAGCGATTATGAGAACCGCTAGTAATCCGGGAACAATGCTGAGTATGAATACGCCGTTGAATCCAAGCAGTGGTAGTATGAGAAATGCCAGTAGTGGGCCTATTATAGCTCCTAGGGTGTCAAGGCTACGATGAAGACCAAAGGCCTTCCCCCTAGAATCAGGGGATGTACTGAAAGATAATAATGTGTCGCGGGGTGATGTTCTAATTCCTTTTCCCACTCGGTCTAAAACGCGTATTAATGCTATTAAAGGCCAAGACCGTGCAAAGGCGAAGAACGGCTTAGATATTAATGATATGAAATACCCGATTGTTGCTAGTAGTTTGTACTTCTTAATACGGTCTGATAAACGGCCGCTAACAAGCCTCATTAAGCTATCGAGAAAACCGCCTAATCCCTCAACGTATCCCACGATATCACGGCCGTATCCTAAGGATAAAATGTAAAATGGTAGTACAGCATAGACTGATTCGCTACTGATATCAGTTAATAGGCTGGTGACGCTGAGAGCGTAAACGTTTCGCCGATTGAAACATGTCTTCTCATTCTCAACATTATTCTCCATAAAGCTTCCCTACAAACTCGTCTATTTTATTCTCATAACGTTTATCCAAACCGTACTTTTCTAGTAATGACTTGATAATCTGCCTTGTCTTTTCATTATCAAAGATATCGTTCATGCGGTAGACTGGATGTTCTTCACGACTAATCATGATCTTAACAAGGTTCTTCTTGATCCCACCCATTATCTTCTTAATCGGCTTGACTCCATAGATGTTGAGGCCGTTATCAGTTATTACGACATCATAGTATGGGATGAGTCTTACATCTTTTTCATTTGATGCAATTATGAACACGAGATAGTAAAGTGACTCGCCGAGAGCAGGGCTATGGATCATTCCGTCTTCGTATAGTTTGCGGAAAACCGCGAGCTTCGAAGATATGTAGTCGATGCGTTTTTCAACGTCTTTGAACATTGTGTAGACGCGGTTTATCTTCCCCTTCATTTCACGCTCTATGTTTCTCTTTTCCTTGACCAGGACTTGTAACTTATTTCTCTCCTTATTTATGAGGCTATAGTATTTCTTTTTAACAAGATCTATCTCTGTCTCCGCCTCCCTCCTGAGATCCTCTATTTCTCTCAAGATTAGTTTTCTCTCCCTCTCCAGTCTTCTCAGCTCTTCTCTCAATAATTCTTCTTTATCAGCATATGTAGGATCCATGATCCTCTTCTTGATCTCAGTTAGCTCACGCTGGATCTGGGTACTTCTAAATAGAAGCTTCTCTATCTTATAGTGGTAGTTCTCTTCGATATGCTTCATCTCATTATTCATCTTCATACTAAAACTCTGTATGTTTGAATCAACTATTTTACGGGTCTCTTCAAGGCTTAGCTCGAGCTCACCAAATCTCTGATTATAGTACTGTATTATGCTTGACATCCATTCCTTGTATTTCCTGAAAAGAAGCAAACGAGACTGTTGGACCAGCGACATAAGATTCTCGTAACCCGTTATACTCCTCATATAGATGTATTTAGTGCTACGATAACCCTCGTCGTGTTCGAGTACTAGACCAGTCATTCCCGACGTTGTTGCACTGGATAATAGTTTTTCGAGAATTGTCTTGAGATCGTCTGTTATCAGTCCTGGGATCTCCTGGTGTTCTATATCACTGTACTTTCCGGCGTAAATCTCTGTTGCAAGACGCCTTACAATCTTTAAGCCTCTTATGAAATCCTGTGTTGAAGAGGCATCTATTTCCTCTACAGATTTGAGTAGGAGAGATATTGGTGGAGACCATAGCGGCATCTTAACCTTTCTAAGCATATGGGCATCCACAACAATTCCTTTTTCATCGAATATTTCGAGAAAAGCTATAGGGTAGTAGGCCAGCATTATCTTCTTGGGTATCTTTCCCCTCTTTAAATAATCTATGAACATATGTATGACCAAGTAGTCTGGGAAATGCAGGTTTTCGCATGGAGCGCCGGGTCTATGTATACATAAGCCTGTTACGCTTCTAGGCGGCCTAGAGATCCTCATGTACATCACTGGTATCCTTATCTCAGCATGTACACTCTATATACTATATAGATTCTTCAATAACACTTATTATCAAAAACTAGTACGGAGAGAAATACAATTTATATCTAAGCAGAGACTAGACAATAGACAAGAACACCAAAAACTGGTTGGGGAAGACAAGATGGGTGATCCATGGTACGTAGGTTACCTAGAAGGTAAGCACTGGCTATCCAACGCAGACTATGATATCGATACAATCTTCAAAGTACTTGAAGCAGCGAAGGACTTGAAGGAGAAATTCCATAAGAAGGTGGAGACAAAATACCTGCCGGGCAAGGTCCTATACCTGATATTCTATAACAAGAGCCTTAGAACAAGGAACAGCTTCCAGACAGGAATCTACCAGCTAGGCGGTATGGGTATATTCATATCACCACACGATGTCTACACACCGACACTCCCAGAAGACATGGTCCCGTACCAGACAGAAGCTATTCGTGACGTATCACGTGTACTGAGCAGATACGGTGACGGCATCGCAATTAGAATCTACGGCGACCCAGCCAAGTGGATCATCGGCCGTGGTCACAGGATCATACAGGAGTTCGCCAAGTGGGCCAGTGTACCCGTACTCAACATGGAGGACGACATCTACCATCCATTCCAGGCCCTAGCAGACGCGCAGGCAGCCCTAGAGGCTCTTGGATGGCCGAAGGACTTAAGAGGAAAGAAGTTCGTCGTCAGCTATGCCTATAGCGGCGGACTAAAACCGCTAGCAGTACCACAGAGCGTAGCCCTCATCGCTGCAATGCTGGGCGCAGACGTCTACATAGCACACCCACCGGGCTTCGAACTACTCGACGAAGCCATCGAGAAAGTCAAGAAGTACACCGAGCACTGGGGCGCAGAGTTCAAGATAACACACGACATGGACGAGGCATTCGAGGGCGCAACCTTCGTCTACCCCAAGGCGTGGAGCCCGAAGGGCTTCTTCCCACCGTTCAACAACACAGTAGACAAAGAGGGTGCAAAGGCCTACCAGGCAAAGTTCAAGGACTGGATCGTGACGATGGAGAGGCTCGAGAAAGCCGGCAAACCATACTACATGCACTGTGGACCAGCCGACCGTGGACAGGAAGTAACAGACGAAGTACTAGACAGCTACGAGAAGAGCCTATACTTCGAAGAAGCCGAGAACCGTCTACACGTACAGAAAGCCGTAATGGCTATGGTAATGGGAAGCAAAGCCTAAACTTTTACCCTCTAACCTTTTTTCTTTTATCTCTCCTTTCTCTATTTATCGAGGAGAACCAGTATTGGAGAATAATGATCCCTCATGGAGAGTTGACGATAAAACCATAGTTGTTAAAGGCATAGATTATCCATTATCACTCTACCATTTATATCTTCTCCCACTACTCAGTATTCGCCGAGAACATAGATGGTTTGTATTCGAGAAAACACATGGTGCTTGCAAAGGCCTACTGTGTAAATATGATAAAGAGGCTTTAGAGCTTAGATGTACTATACCGGATACATGTACTCCTAACTATGCCTTTCACCTGCTGGGGATCACCACATATAAGCGGGTATGGAGAAGGAGAAGCCACGCTCCAAACGTGCTTAGATCCTCTATATTGTTCGACTGTATCAAGAAAATAACGATACCCTTCTCACCCCAAGACAAATACTATGTCATAACGGCCATTATACTGAGCAAAAACACTGATTACTACATAAACACTCTACGATGGATGAACGAGCTTATCAACAAAGGCGTTGTGATCTCCAGATCCTATCAGGTGAAGCAATTCCTAAAGATAAAACAACGTATCAAGAAGATCCTTAGCCGGGATAAAGAACCATTAATAGAAGCAGCCGAGCTTCTATCACTAAAAGGAATAGGCGTTAAATCTGTGCAAGCGTACCTCTTACACGCATATGGGCTAACCAGATACGCCCCGATCGATAGGTACTTCTCGGAGTACCTCCGACTCCTAGGAATTAAGGGGCGTTTACCGAGCAAGAAGCTATGCATAGATTCGCGATTAAACTGTAGCCGATGCAGGTACAGCGGAGAATGTATTTATGCACAGGTACAAAGACTATTTGGAGACCTCACAGGTATAATACAGTCAATAATATACTGTTTATTCAGAACGAAGAATACGATACGAAGGAGAGAAAATAGAGTTGAGGATACGCTGAGAAACTTTTCAGAATATCTCGAACACCCATCCCTGTGTTTGAGGATATAGCGATGACAGGATTCAACCCATTTACACTAGCGGAGAACGTCAGGAAAAAAGTCGTATGTGTTAAGAACGGAGTAGAATATAGAATGTATTATAGGTTCCGTGGTGGAAGATGGTACGGAGGCATCGCTACAGGAGACGTAGTGGGCTGTAATCTAAGATGCAAGTTTTGCTGGTCTTGGAAATATAGTCATAGATGTGGACACGGTAAATTCTATAGTCCAAGAGATGTTTTCCATAAACTAGTGAATATAGCTTCTAGACGCGGTTACAGGTTCTTACGTCTGAGCGGTGGAGAGCCGACTCTCTCGATGAACCATTTACTACGGATTCTAGAACTAGTTGATAATACAGAGTATATTTTTGTTTTGGAGACAAATGGGCTCCTCATAGGCTATGATAAGAAATATGCAGAAAAACTAGCCAGACATAGTTCGCTTATTGTCCGAGTATCCTTTAAGGGAGCATCACCGGAAGAATTCGAGATGCTTACTGGTGCTTCCGGTAAATTCTACGATTATCAGTTCAGAGCATTAGAGAACTTAATAGATGCTGGCATGGAGCCTGGTGAACGTGTTTATCCAGCAATAATGCTCAGTTTTTCCGACCCCAAAAACATAGAGCGTTTCAAAGAAAGACTCGAATCAATTTGTTCTGGACTTAGTAAATACATAGATGAAGAATACGTTATACTCTATCCCCATGTAGTGAAGCTTATGAGAAGATACGGGTTAAAGCCTAGGAAGACATTCGAGCCAGACAACCTTCCTGATTTCATGATATAACATCTACATTCACATTAGAGTTTTTTAACCATATTATCTTGAAAAGTAAAGATATACTGGCAAAACGCTGTAAAGGTGGCTAGAATGGACCGTAAGGAAAAGTACATCGTAGTCGCATTCGGCGGCAACGCGTTCCAGACAAAGGGAGAGCGCGGCACACCCGAGAACTACTGGAAGAACGCCTATAAGAGCGCCGAGTTCCTCGTCAAAATACTTGAGGAAGGATATAAGGTAGCGATCACCCATGGCAATGGACCACAAGTAGGAATCATTGCCGAGTGGATGCTTGCAGGGAAAAAGCTCAAGAACCTCGAGGTAATGACTCTCGACATCGCAGGCGCTATGAGCCAGGGATGGCTGGGATACCTTATACAGCAGAGCCTCTACAACAAGCTTAAGGAGAAAGGACTGCTTAACAACGGCAAGATAAAAGGAGTAGTAACAATCGTAACACAGACAATCGTCGAGAAAGACGACCCAGCATTCCAGAACCCGACAAAATACATCGGGCCATGGTATGATGAGGAAGAAGCTAAGAAACTAGCGAAAGAATTCGGCTGGACAGTAAAGCCGGACCCGCGCGGTGGCTGGAGAAGAGTGGTGCCCTCACCCGATCCCAAGGGTCACGTAGAGATCGAGGCAATAAAGAGGCTGCTAGACGAGGGATTCATAGTAATAGCGAGCGGCGGAGGAGGCATACCCGTCTACTTCGACGAGAAAGGATGGCTACACGGCGTGGAAGCCGTCATCGACAAAGACCTAGCTGGAGAGAGACTAGCAACAGCTATCGGAGCCGGAACATTCATGATACTCACCGACGTAGAGAAAGTCTACCTCAACTACGGCACACCCCAGCAGAAACCCATCGATGTCATGACGGTCAGCGAAGCAGAGAAATACTATAAGGAGGGACACTTCAAGCCCGGCAGCATGGGGCCCAAAGTACTGGCAGCCATAAGATTCATCAAGAACGGCGGCAAACAAGCCATCATAGCACATCTATCACAGGCATACGAAGCCCTAAAAGGCAAAGCAGGAACAAGGATCATACCTGACCAGTAATCTCTCAAAACTTTTTCTCCTCTCATTTTCTCCTAAAACATCAAGCGATAACCATAGAATCCATAACTGATCTCCTACAAGTACTGCTTCAAAATTCAATCGTAATTTTTTTTCTTTGGATGAAAATCGTTTTCTATGGTGAGTCTTATGTCTAGGGTATTGGTAGGTATGGTGGCGGCTGTCTTTCTCTCTATCATAGCTCTATCACTGGCCACAGCAGCATCTGGCACTCTGACTAGTCGGGAGATCCTGAAGATGAATATGGCTGGTAAGACGGTGTATCTTGTTCCTGATTTTGTGAGAAGTAGTGGGGACAACTACACATGGACATTCAGCTATGTAAAACCAGCTATGGAGCTGATGAAATCGCCGTATAGTGGTTATTTTGATGTGATAAGTAACTATAGTCTTGTGATCAAGAATGGTGTTGTGAACATTACCTCATACGTCGAGAGAATGGCTTGGAATAAGACGGGACTCTACATATACCAGAATGGAACAGTAGCCAAGATATACAAGAATGTGAATGTTACGATGGGTTATGATACTGGTTGGTTTGTTACTGATGATGTTATAGGCTTTGTTTGGAAATCTGTTGTTCTTCGTGATGGTAGGGCTTATGAGTATGGTATGCCTGTTGTTCTTTATGATGGTAAGCCGTTCTTTGTTGTTGGTACGTTCAATGCTACTGGGAGGGTTGGTCTTGTACTGAAACCCGTGTATGGTGGTAGTGTTGTGAGAATGGTGACGAGCACCCCATATACTGGTGGTGTTAGTAAGATTGCAGGGCAGTATAATAACACGCTTGTATTTATCGAGGGTGTACATCTATACTACTATATTGTTGAACATAACTTGACATTTATTGGTACTGGTGCGTTTGTTGATGTCTTCCATGATTATTTTGTCTATGGAGACAAGGTGTATAATATTACGGATCTTTATAATGATGTTGTAGATATTAATGATATTGCTGTTGTTAAGGGATATTATGTTGAAGTTCCGATATGGGGTAGTGATGTGGTTGTTGCTGATGATGGTTGGGTTGTTGTTGGTGGTGAGAAGGTTGCGTTTTATAGGGAGATTAACTGGGCACGTAATCGTGGTAGTGTGTGGGTGTTGAGGGGTCGTTATCCGTTCTTTAGTGCTACGGTGTATTGTCTTGGTTCTTTAAGTGATCGTGCTGTGCTTGTTGCTAGGGTTGTTAGGGTTAATGAGTCTGTTGTGAATATTACTGTCTATGAATTGCCTGTTGTTGGCAATATGACTGTTAGGTCTGAGTTGTTTAGTGGTGTGGTTGTTCCTGTTCGTGATGGTGCGATAATGCTTGATCTTGGTATGGTTAGGCTGGTGCTTCCGCTGAGTCAGGATAGGGTTAAGCCGTTGCTTGAGAAGTATGGTCTGCTGAAGTATGTTACTACTGCTATGCCTTCTAGTCCCGTGTCTAGCACAACTACTGTTGCAAGAACAACGGCGACCAGTACAACAACAGCACCAGAAACAGGAGCAGTAACGACAAGCACACCAGTACACAGTGCTACAGAGGTGACTGTACCGCAGACTGGTATGCAGACAACGAGTGCTGGTAGTGGTGGTGCTGGTTTTCCTGTTTGGGCAGGTGTAGTTGTTATTGCAATAATAGCATTGGTAATAGTATTCTTGATAAAAAGAAAGTAATCGAGAAAATAAACTATTTCTAATTCACATTTTATTTTTGGCTATATTTATTGGGATGAAATAATGATTGTTTATGATGTGCTACAATTGATTGAATGTATTATGGATGAACAACAAGGCTTTTTACGTGATCTTTTACATTCACACAAGAATGTTGTCACTAACGATTATTCATCTCTCGGTTTTATTCTAGGTGATGGTACAGTTATTTCTAAGAAGAGATACTGGTATGTTGAAGTTAAATCTACCTTGGTATATACTATTATTTCAGCTTTATTACATGTTGGTAGTATCGCTCAAAGAAGATACATTTATTATCAATGTAGTCATAGTGGACATAGCAGAATGAATTATCATATAAGAATTAAAACATATGATGAAAAATTGGAGTATATAAAGATGATAAAAAGGAAAGAAGTGCTACTTGATCATAGCTTTCTAACTCCCGAATTTATAGCAGGCTATTTCGACGCTGACGGATCAATTACTATCAATTCCAAAACCGGTCAATCAAAAATAGTTTTTATATCAAATAATCCAGCCCTATTACAAGTCATATCAGCATATCTACGTAGAGAACATGGAATATCTATGAGTAAGCACCCATCAATTATAAGACCTCACTTGTTCTTGAGCTCCAATGGCATAAAGATCCGTAAAGGACTAACATATCAAATTTATACTACAAACTTAGAATCTCTAGAAAACCTCATTGATTTAATTCTGCCATATGTAGCACATATAATTCGCAGAGCAAAACTTGTCCTTGTAAGACAATATATCAGCAGGAACTTATCGAAAAAGGAGTTTGTGAAAGAATTTAAATTTTTGAGTGCTCTGAGCAAGAAACTCAATGCGACCGAATATAACAAACATGAATGCCTGGATCTTCTCGACAGGGTTATTAAATGTGTATCAAAATGGTGGCGGGGCCCCCACTAATGGTAGCGGGGGGCGGATTTGAACCGCCGACCTCGGGGTCTCTCCGAAGCGGCAGCCTCTTATGAGCTTCGCGGGGCGGGCTACCGTCCCTCCGGGCATAGATTAAGTATAGAAGCCGCTTATAAACTTTAATTAAACCGGTTTAAATACGGGCTTAAAATCAATAGGTTAGGAGTGATTATTTAGTTGTCAATATAATGGGTCTCTGGAATGACTATAGGTAAAATAGTTGTAAATTATGCGCTGGATTTCTATTCGGAATTCAACAAATTAATGTCTAAATACTACAGGTGTTTCAATGATCGATGTTTTTACTTTTATATACTGCCAAGCGATCTGCGGGTCAAATTTACCAAGGGGATCTATGATTTGCTTAGAAATAACCATGTTTTATCACTGTATGGTTTCGCATTGTCAATAAATGATAAATCAGTTAGAATCGTAAATGCCAAGCCCAAATCTATTTGGTATAGGCTAGGTCTAGCAATGAGCGATGGTTCTTATCATTCGCGATCAAACATTATGTTTTCCGTATCAACATCGCACACAATAGACTGTATTCTAAATAGTTTTAGTAGGATGACACTATATCTTGCAAGATATATTGGATGTCCTAGAAGTGGCAAGATTAGCCCTGCATTCAATATTATGGTTAAAGATGAGGAGTTAGCACAAATAATTTCGCGGATGAAGCGTGAAAAACAACTCGTAAATAATGAACTTGTATCCCAGCTTATCAGAAACAAAAGAGCTCTAGCCGAATTCTTAGCTGGAGTTATTGATGGTGATGGATGCCCTGATAGATACGGTATTAGAGTAAGCATCTCCACTAGTGACCCGTTATACAGTATTCTTCAATCTATATTTGATAAAGACATTCATTATGATCATGATAAGTATATCCTAGCAATACATATGAAACGCTTGAGAAAAATTGGTATACTGGAGTATTTGGCTGAGGAAGTTATTTCTCCTCATAAGAAAGAGAAGATCCGGTATCTAATCAAAAAGAGAAAGCGTGTCGAGTTTGCATGTTTTCAGATCGATGATTCTCACGCTGTAAACATGATCAATAGCCTTGATAGTGATCTTAGAGAACTATTAAGTAAATTAAAGACTAGAACACATGGAAAATACGTCTACCTGTATGTTCCCATAAATAACCGGAACTATGAGCATGTATACAATGATATGGTAAAACTCTTATCGAGCATAGGCGGCCAGCTAGGCAGAGCTCAGGACTTTGTAGATAGTTTGAAGCATGGTAACAGAGAACTTGTAATCTATAATCAATGTGTTGTAAGGACACTATTAGCATTGAAGAAAGTATTAGGGGAGGGACGGTAGCCCGCGCCTCCCGCGGGCTACCTGGCTGCCCTACCCCGCTGTTTTGCCCCGCCGTATTGTTTGTGGTGTTTTTCGGCGGTTATAAGGTTTTCTCGTGGTTTTCTGGTTTGCTGGGTTTGGGGGAGAAGGGAGGGGAGGGGATAAAAAGGGTTATTTTAGCTGGTTTAGTGGTGTGTTTGTTTTTGCTGGTATGTATGGTAGGATGTGGCGGGTTGTTTTTGGGCTGTATACTTTTCCTTGTCTGGCTATTTCTATTACTTCTTGTTTTGTGGGTGGTTTTCTGAGGAATAGGTAGTTTATTTCTCCTTTTTCGAGGTCTTGTAGTGCTTCTTCTCGTAGTCCGTAGTATGCTAGTTTTATTTTTCCCTCTATGTTGAGCTTGTTGAGGATCTTGGATACTTTTTTCTGTTCTTCTATTCCCCCTTTTATGATCCATGCTTTGCCGTTCCTAGACAATATTATGAAGGCTATTCCTCCCTCTTCGAGCTTCTCTACGGCTTCCTCCGGAGTGATCGGCGTCTCCACTATTTCTAGTTCTCCGGAGGCTTCACGGAGGAACTCCTCTATCTCGCCGATTATGGCTGGATACCATGTCTCCAGCTTAATACTTGGATCAAAGTAATCGACTATGATCGCTGGAACCTTACGGTACCCTAAATCCTTGAGCGCAGCCCACCTATGATGGCCATCGACAATCAAGTACTTATCAGTACCCGGTATCGGTGCAACGATAACAGGCATATCGACAGCATTAAGGTCTATTATCATCTTCTTAACATCCTCAAGACGCTTAGTAACAATCTCCTCATGCGGCACCAGCTTATCAACATCGACAAGAACAGGCTCAACCCGCTTAACAGGGATATCCAGCTTCGGCAGCTTAATTATCACCGACACATCGCACCGACCCACAATAACTCCTAAGGCCTACTTATACGTGAGACAAGAATATACGTGCATCTATAAAACAGTAATCATAACCATAAACACATACATGTAAAAACATGTAAGTATGTGTGAAAAGAAAGAAGAAAAAGAACAATTTAGTTTAAGCTAACCAGCCCTAGACTTAAAGAACTCGATTATCTTCTCAGCGATCTGAACACCAGCCCTCTCCTGAGCCTCATTAGTCGTCGAACCAATATGAGGCGTCAACACAACATTATCAAGCCTCGTCAACGGATGATCCTTAGGTAGAGGCTCCTCCTCATACACATCAAGACCAGCACCAGCAATCCATCCCTCAGACAACGCTTTAACAAGAGCCTCAGTATCAACAACACCGCCACGAGCAGTATTGATCAATATAGCGGTTCTCTTCATCAACTTAAGCCTATCCTCATTGATCAAATGCCTCGTAGAAGGCAGTAACGGTACATGTAGAGTCACAATATCCGATTCACGCAGAAGTTCGTCGAGCTCCTTGAACTCAGCGTTAAACTCTTTCTCGACATCCTCCATGTGGCCACGAGCATCATAATACAATATCTTCATACCGAACCCATTATACGCAATCCTAGCAACTTCCCTACCGATCCTACCCATACCTATAACGCCAAGAGTCTTCCCCCTAAGCTCAAACCCCATACACTGCTTCTTAGCCCAAACACCCTCACGCATCTTACGATCAGCAAACGCTATCTTACGAGCAACAGCCAGCATCAAACCAATAGCCAGCTCAGCAACACTCCTAGAAGGGGCACCAGGAGTATTAAGCACCTCTATACCCTTCTCCTTAGCCGCCTCCAGATCAATATTGTCAATACCGACACCAGCCCTACCTATCACCTTGAGCTTCTCCGCAGCCTCAATAACCCTCCTAGTAACCTTAGGCTTAGACCTAACAATAATGGCATCAACATCCCTGACAAGCTCGACTAATTCATCCTCCGGAGGATACTCCTTAACGATCACCTCGAACCCAGCGCTCCTAAGCTTCTCGACCGCCTTAGGATGAAGAGGTGCGGCAACCAATACCTTTACCATGCCTATCACCTACAACATAGTATGGATACTCTCATCTTAATAAATTAGTAATAGGATAGGACTAGAAACCAATAATCAGGAGAGAAAAAGGAGAAAAATAATATCCTGAGTAAAACTACTTCTTCTGTTTAAGCTCCTCGATAACCTCTCTAAGATTCTCGAACAACTCATCGATCTCCTCGTCGGTAATATACCCCATATGCCCGATCCTGAAAGTAAACTCCTTGACAGGGCCGTAGCCCTTAGCGATCTCGAATCCACGCTCCCTCATCTTATTATAGACGTCAACACCCTTGATACCCGGAGGAGTCTTAACAACAGTAATAGTGGGACTATAGTATCCAGGAGTAGCGAACAACTCAAGCCCCAGGTCCAACACGCCCTTCCTTATCCTCTCAGCACGCCTAGCATACATGTCGAGCCAAGCCTTCTTACCACCCATAGCCTCAATAGTTCTAAGAACAACATTCAAAGCAATAATCTGCGGTATAGGGGGCGTCGAAGGAGTAGACCATTGTTTCTCCAAGTACTTCTTATACTTCAACAAGTCGAAATACCAGCCCCTATTAGGTATAGATTTAGCCTTCTCGAACACAGCATCACTTACAGCAGCCATTGCGAGACCGGGAGGCACGCCGAAAGCCTTCTGGCTACTCGCAAACACTAAGTCCAAGCCCCACTCATCAACCCTTATATCCGTCGCACCCATAGCCGATACAGCGTCGACAAACACGAGCTTATCATGCTCCTTAGCAACCTTAGCCAGCTCAGACAACGGATTGAGAACACCAGTACTTGTCTCGTTATACGTTATCGTAACAGCCTCCACATCAGGATTCTTCTTCAACGCCTCATCGAGCTCCTCGGGAAGAACGGGCTCGCCAGGCTTTTTCTCAAGCACAACGGCCTTACGGCCATTACTCTCAACAACTTCACGATACCTATTACCGAAAGCACCAATGATCGTCACCAAGACTTTGCCGCCAGGAGTAACAGCATTCCTAATACTGGCCTCCATAAACCCCGTACCACTAGCAGGTATCAGGAGAACAGTAGCATTCTTCGCCTCGAGGAAATCAGCCAGTCTTAGCGTCGTGTCGCGATGGAGAGCCTGGTACTCCTTAGACCTGTGACTGAACATCTGGAAACTCATAGCCTGCAGTACCTGTGGGAAACACGCCACTGGCCCGGCAGTGAATAGCTTAAGCTTCTTAGGCCATATCATCTTCTCGACTTCACGCAGGATCTCTTCACAATCCATAAGGCATACCCTCCGATACATCCTAGTCATTTTTGCCTATATATGGATGGGCTAGTAATATATGATTCCATCCGATCAAGGAGAGAACGGTCCCAGTCGCTCCACCTACATCACCGCTCAGATCGTCTCTGCCCGGTCATCCCACAGACAACTATGTAATCCAATACCTTATATATCCAGATACTGATCAATATTTCTGGGTCAGATGATCATGGTGTATGAAGAGATCGATTATAGTGAAATAGTGCCTGAAGACGTTCTCGAAGAAGTCAAGGAGTACGAGGAAAAAACAAGCGGGGGGCGAAAAACAAAGAAAAAATACCCGTCAAGCAGAGACATAGTAGAAGCCGTGAAAGAAGCAGCGCTCAAAGCCCGAGGAATACATCCCGATGAATTCCCCGACCTAGTTTATCAGATACTTGAAGAACAAGGCTTTGACACGCGCCACGTCACGGTAAAGAGGATATGGAGAACATATGAGAAGCTTGTCAGAACAGGAGCAATACCCGATACTCTACATGTCGTCTACTAGAAGGGTCGGGCCGGGGCAATAAGCCTTGAAAAACACTAGTCCAGGAATATATGTTAAACTACCGTCCGGCACATGGGTAAAGATAAAGGGCAAACTAGAGAGACTAGTTCGTGCAACACGGAAGAAACAAGGTAAAACAAAAACAGTAGTCGCTTACACGTTAATCGGGAGTAGCCTCGATAACCCGCCGGAAAAACCTAATGGTGAGCCTGAAAAAATATATGTTTCATCAAGTAGGATAACAAAGCTCATCATCAGGATGCTGGACGAGATAAAGATAGATAAGGAGATAATTATAGTCAGGCCCCGGTCGAAGGAAACATACATTATAGAAGTATACAATCCAAGGAGAACAACGATCGATAAGATAAGGAGGCTTGCGACAGACCTAAAAATACTGAAACAGATCAAGGAGAAACACGTAGATTCCTCCTAATAACAATACTGGAACCACTGTTCTCAATAATAATTTGTTCCAGGTTTATCCTGTATCCACACACAGGGCATCTGTAATAAAACGTTATCCTATGACTACCATCGCTCATTTTCTCTGATTCTTCTACAAGATACATTGGTTTCCCATCCTTCTTACAGTACAGTGTCCCCGTCATTCTATGCCCACCAGAACTACTACTATACCTAGGGGTAAGTAGTAATTTAGCACCAAATATATACGTATGTCTAGTACCAACGTGATACTTGGTGTAGGATATGAGCTTCATCCATAAGCTGATCAAACTACATGATGAAACAGGTCTTGATGACATCCTACTAATCTCTCCCGAGAACATCGAGTACTTCCTCGATATACCGGTAATAGCCGACTCGGTCGTAGCCCTCTACAGTCACAAGGGAGAAATTCAGGTATATGTGCCGATCCTCGAGTACTACAGGTTCAGGGACATGCTGAGTAAACACGATGTCGAAGTAATCGCTGTATCCAAGAAGATAAAGCCCGGAGACGCTAAGGTCTTCGAGGGAGAATACAAGGACTTGTTCGAGAAAATAGGTTCGGGAAAAGAAAAGATCGGGTGCGACATAAGCTATACATCGCCACTGATAAACTCGTTAAGAGAAAAACTAGGTGAGAGAATAGTTGATATCTCCGAGAACATAACGAATTACAGGATGAAGAAAGAAGATTGGGAGCTGGAAAGGATAAAACAGGCAATAAAGATCACGCAGAGCTCGATCAAGGCTGTAGCCTCATATCTACAAGAAGGGATAACCGAGGCGCAGCTCGCCGGTGTATTCGAGCATAGGGCTAGACAATATGGTGTATCACAATATGCTTTCGACCCGATCATAGTGTTCAATCCAGGGACAAGCTATCCCCACAACGTACCCGGTACAACCAAGCTGAAAAGACCTAATATGGTATTGGTAGACGTTGGCGTGAAATACAGGGGGCGCTGCAGCGACCTAACACGGATGATCCTCTGGGGTAGGCCCAAGAAAGAATGGAGAAAAGCACTGGAAGTGGTCAACGAAGCAATAGACACGGTGATCGATAAGGCCGAGCCAGGCATGACCGGTGAGGAAATAGCAAAGATCGCCGTAGACGTTATAGCCAAACATGGCTACGGAGAAAGATTCATCCATGGATTAGGCCATGGCATAGGCGTAGTAGTACATGAACACCCCTACCTAACACTTGGGCAAAAGGTAAAGGTCGAGCCCGGAGCAGTATTCACAATCGAGCCCGGAATATATATTCCAGGAAAATTCGGTATCCGGATAGAGGAAGACGCTGTTATGACTGAGAAAGGAGTAAAAATACTCTCATCCGGCCTCGA
>JAMOVL010000055.1 GCA_027067785.1 Desulfurococcales archaeon
GTGTTTATTACTTGAAGAAGATCGGGGACAATAGGAACAATGCTGTTTATCTTGTCAGCTACCAGGCCGTAGATAGTCCTGGACACAAGCTCCTCGAAACTGGTGGTATAGAAGAATTCGGTATTGATAGAGTCAATGCCCGTGTCGAATGGTTTGATCTATCTAGTCATGCTGGTAAGGATGGATTACTAGATGTTGTAAAGCGCTATAAGAACATTATACGCAATATCATAATTGTACATGGAGAACCTGATTCATCAGCTAATCTCGAGAAAATGATACGCGAAGAAATAGGTGATGATGTCAATGTGTATAGGCCATTAAATGGTGACGAGATTTTTCTTGACTAAAAACAAAGACTTAAAACTCTATTACTTCGGGACAGTTTAGTTCTTCTAGTGTTTTGTCAACTTCGTTTAGCGGTACAATTAGCGTTAGTAGCTTTCGTTTCGTACGTACTTTTATTTTAGCCTTACCCGTCTTCTCGTTCCTTACTACTCTGCATTCGATTGCCTGTGGAATATACTTCTTTAGTTCTTCTACGCTATTAACCTGTAGAGGCGCCAATATTGTTACCTCCCTACTAGTTGCTCAGTATTGCCAGGAGAACTTCACGTAATTGATTATTTAAAAAGGTGGCGCCGGGGCGGGGATTCGAACCCCGGACCACCGGGTATCTGCCAGGCTTCGAACCCGTGGTTAACAGCCCGGCGCTCTACCTGGCTGAGCTACCCCGGCTCCGGCTAATTGATAATAGTGTGTTGGGTTTTATTGTTTTCGGGGGTTACAGAATATTTTCGTAGACCTCTCTATCCTAAATATCATCTCGGAATTAATGGGTGTCGTGTATTGGCCCGATACACCGTAAACGTCACTATTGATCTAAGGCTTCTTGCTATTAAACTAAGAGAGAGTGGTAAGAGGTTCGTTAAGGTGCATGAGATAGCATATGATCTAGGTGTATCGCCGAGGACTGCAGGTAAAATATTGAATAGCATGGCCAGACTAGGATATCTTATCAAGTGGAGTGATAGTGTATATATGGTTGTCTATGAAAAACCAAGGAGAAATATTAGTGTTCCTGATGATATCACTGCTAGAAGCCTATGAAGTCCTCCGGCTTCGGCGGCTCTGGCTTTAGACCCTTACGCTCTCTGATCTTCTTCACTATATCCATCAACATGCTATCAGGCACTGGTGCCCATCTGCTGAATTCCTGACCCCAGATAGCCTTACCAGCGGTAGCACCTCTTAGTTGTTCTGCTAGGTCGAATGTTTCTGCTACAGGTATTTCTGCTAGGATCCTAGCGACTGGTCCCTGCTGAGTTACCTGCAGTATTCTTCCTCTCTTTTTAGTGATTATTGTTGTTATGTTGCCTAGGTACTCTATGGGTGCCTTAATATCTAGTTTCTGTATAGGTTCGAGTAGTGTTGGCTTGGCTGTCAGCATTCCTGCGTAGATAGCGTTTCTTATAGCTGGGTAGATCTGGCCTGGACCACGGTGTGCTGGGTCTTCGTGAACAACTGCATCGTGTAGTTTGACCTTGACTCCTCTAACAGGCTCCATTGCTAGCGGTCCTTCACGCATTGCTAGTCTGAAGCCCTGTATTATAGTGTCTTTTACTTCACGGAGATGCTGTACGCCTGAGGTCAGGTCTATGAATACATTAATTGTTTCATCGATCGCCCATATTCTTCTTGCCTCGTCTGCTGGCCATCCAGCTTGTTCACGGAGTATCTTGGCCCTTTCTTTAGCGTCCATGTCCTCGGTTATTATACCATCGTGTATGAGTTGTATCGTCTTCTCGTCTAGAGGCTCCACGCTGATGTAGAACTTGTTGTGCTTGTTCGGTGATTTGCCTTCGAATATCTTGCTGGCGGCCCTTATGCTCTCACGATACACGATCACAGGTGGTGATGCAACTACTTCTAATCCATAGTTCTCTTTTAGGAATGTTAGAGCTATCTCAATGTGTAGTGGGCCCATACCGCTCAGCAGGTATTCTCCTGTCTCTTCATTGATTCTTACAACAAGGCTTGGGTCTTCTATGCTGAGCTTATGGAGTGCTTCGATGAGTTTAGGTAGATCGCGCGGGTTCTTAGGCTCTATAGCAACAGTTACTACTGGCTCACTAATGGTTCTTAGTTTTTCGAAGGGCACCATTACGTCCTGGTACTTTATATCTACAACAGTCTCTCCCGCTCTAGCCTTATCGAGTCCTAGAACTGCCGCGATGTTGCCTGCTACAATTTCATCAGCTATCTCTCTGTAGGGGCCCATGTAAAGGCTTACCTGGAGGATCTTCTGCTTTGTCCTGGCGTTAACAAGCCATACTTCTTCACCGGGTCTGAGTGTTCCTGAGAATACACGGCCTGTTCCTACTAGGCCTGCATGTGGATCTATACGCATGTCGTTGATTAGCATCACGACGGGGCCATTAGGATCTGCTTCAAGCATTGCCTTTCCGATCTCGCTGTTCAGGTCTCCATGCCAGATCTTCGGGATCCTGTATTTCTGTGCTTCTCTGGGGTTCGGTATGAATTTTACAACCATATCTAGAATGGCTTCATGGAGTGGTGCTAGCTTCTGTAGCTCTGGAAGAGCATCCTTGCCCTTCTTATACAGATCTATTATGTCGCTAAACTTTATTCCACGCTGTTTCGCCATGGGTACTGTAAAGCCCCACCTGTCACGAGCTGAGCCGAAAGCTACGTGTCCCTTTGCAGGATCTAGCTGCCATTTAGTCTTAAACTCTGGGTCAGCATACATTGATATGAGCTGGTTGACCTCTTTTATTATCTGGACAAACCTCTGCTGGATTTCCTGTGGGCTTAGGCGGAGCTCTTTAATGAGTCTGTCGACTTTGTTTATAAAGAGAACAGGTCTTACTCGTTCTTCTAGGGCCATTCGTAGATACATTTCTGTCTGTGTCATTACACCCTCAACAGCATCGACTACGAGGATGGCGCCGTCTAATACTCTTAGGCTTCTAGTGGTTTTGGCTGAGAAGTCTACGTGGCCGGGTGTGTCGATTAGGTTGATAACGTATGGTTTTCCTCGGTATTCGTGGTAAAGGCTTACGTTTGCGGATTTTACCGTGATTCCTCTTTTCTGCTCTACATCCAGATAGTCTAGTGCCAGGGCCTGCCCCGCTATTTTCTCCGATATTATTCCCGCTGCTGCTAGCAGTGAGTCTGATAAGGTAGTTTTGCCGTGGTCGACGTGAGCTGTTATACCTATATTTCTTACTTGTTCGAGGTTTTTCATTATCCTAAGTATTTCGGCTACTTGTTTGTATCTAGGCATATTCCATCAACCTTGTACTTGACCTGTTAAATATACTTCATTGAGACGAAAATGTTGGTAACGGATTATAAAGCTTGTTTGCTTGAGGATAAGATCATTTTCTCGAGAGCCTTATGTACTATATTGATGATTCGTTTGAAATCATATTTAGCCGTTGCTTCAACCACTCCTGCAGTGTCGTGGCCGCCGCCTGATCCTCCGAGTAATCCACCTAAGTAGGGCATTAGGTCTCTTCCTAAACTAATACCTGTTATTTTAATAAATGATTGTTTTGCACGGCCAACTATTCTTATTTTCTCTTTGTGTCTCGATACTATGAAAACCGCATCAGCTCCTAGTTCTAGAATCGCCCTGGCACAGCTTGATTCATAAGCACTGACATGGCTGTAGGCTATGATTAATTCATTTATTTTCTTGATTACTATTCTTTGTGCAGCTTTTAACCGGGCTATTCTCTCCGGGATAGACATTTCATGCTGGAGAACGGATTGTGCCTTCAGATAATCTGCTCCTAGAGAAGAAATAAGACGATATACTGTCAGAAAAGTTTTTTCTGTAGCGTAGATGAATCTCCGTGTATCATAGAGTATACCCGATAGGAGAAGCGTTGAAATGCTTCTGGGTAAGCCGAGCCCTGATAGTAACGCTATATTTGTGACTATTTCTGAAGTGCTCCGTGCATTATTATCGGATATTATCATGGATGCTTTTCTCCATAGTTTTCCAGGCTGATGATGATCTATGAGTATGAATGGTTTATCGAATACGTAATGTGCAAGAAGCCCTAGCTGTTCCGGATTATTAGTGTCAACTATTATTAATATGTCAGTGTTGATGAGTATTTTTTCTCCTTTTCGTAAATCTATTATGTTATATCTGTATTTATCGCTTAGACCTAATTTTTCCATAACTTGCTTTGATATCTCATTCATTCCTTCCGGTAAAAGTATGTACGATTTGATCTTTACTTTGCTTAGTATTTCGTGAAGCGCTATGGCTGACGCAATAGCGTCAGGATCAGCGTTGCGATGTGTTATGATAAATATTGTTTTACCTGGAAGGTCCGAATAGATTTTCTCAAGAAGTCTTTTTATATTTTCTAAGTTCTCTTTCCAGTATTTTCCTAGCAACATTAATCGCATCCCCAATTATTGCATCGTAATCAATTATTCCGGCAAATTCCCCGTTCAAGACTATATCGATGCTAAAATTGATTCTTTTTCCATCGTTTTCCAGATATATTATGACATCGTAATTTGTTTTCAGAGGAAGTTGTTTTTCAATAAAATCTTTTACTTCTTTTTCTACTTTTTCAGCAATACGTAAGAGGCTTTCCTGATCGATAACGTTTAGATCGAGGCCGATGATTTTGTCTTTCTTATTGACCAATACTCATCCCGTATTTTGATAGCAGTTCTTTCAGTTTTGACTCGGTATCACTGATCTGTTTTGCTAGCATATCCAGTTGGTTCTTATATTTTGTCTTCTTTATTTCTAGAAGCTCTTTCTTTTCTTCAAGCTCTTTAACGATATCGTCTTTCTTTTTCTTAACCATTACATGGCCTATTAATTTGTATATTTCAGCATCTTCTGGTAGATCCTTGATATTACCGAGTATTTGTTCAATCTCGGCTAGTTCGCTTTCAACTATTTTTAGCTCGGCCTCTATCTTTGCATAAGTTTCTCGAAGTGTTTGATAACTAATCAGAGTCTGTTGGACCTCGGGTGGGAGTTTCTGTTGACTCATATTCTAGCACCTCTAAGCAATGGAGAATCATTGACATAACGCTTAGGTAGCTATTCAGTAGCGCTCTTAAAAGGTTTATTCGTTTACATGATATAATAATTCTTATCCTCTTAGAGCTATCTACTTGAACTCTGCATTCGTTGGGTGTATCAAGGGTATCTGGTGTTATAGCTGCTGCTAGTGATCGAGATGTTTTAGGGTCGTAGTGATCTATCTCTATTGCTATTTCATATTGTTCGCTCAACCCTTTTTACCCTTGATACTTTTATGATGGGGCCGCATATCTTGTTATATGTATTAATGAAGTTTACTATTGTGTAGTTCTTATAGGTCACGAGCTTTATCTCTATGTCATAGTTGTTTTCATCTATATTGTTGTAAACTAGTTCGAGAAAAACATCTGCAAGTCTGAAGCAGTTATTATCATTGCATTCTTTGTGGTTTACCCTGAATTTTTCTGCACCATAAGTTTTTACTGCTTCAGGGTTTTCCCTGGATAGCGTTATTCCCTTGAGGATAATTGAGTATTTGTGGAGTAATGTTGGATATTTAGAAGAATAATCAATGCTAAACATTCTTATTAGGGAGGGGTTGCCCCGTTTTTCCCCTATAACTAGTATATGATTCGCTTTTAATCCAAAACCTATTATTGATAAGTCCCTAAGGGTTTTCTTGCCGCGTGTTATCACTTTCGCATCGGGTAGTACGCTTGCTAGGTCTTTTGCAAAACTTCTTGTTCGTTGACTCGGTTTATGCGATGTTGTTATTATTATCAAAATATCATCTCTAAGTATTTGCTGAGGAATTAAAGACTTGGAATAATGCCTATTGGTTCTCGAATATGTCTATAAAACTTTTTATTCTCTAATGATGTACTTGGGGAAGTATTTGCTTAGCTCGGTCCTCGGAACATATGCTCCTCCAGCCCATTTTGCACCGCATTTCTTGCAAGCCCATATACCAACGCTTATTCTATAGACTTTGCCCTTTGTTCCACAGAATGGACATATATGATCAGCGTATCTCCTTGCAAGTATATCTCTAACTTTCTTTCTTAATGTAGATCCGTACCTGGCACCATACCTGCCCGCTATGCCTACTACTCGTGTTCTTTTTGCCACTGCTACCACCCGCCTATCACGTCTCTTACTGTAAGACTAGTGGAGTAGTGTATGCATTTGGATTATTTAATACTTCTCTTAGGATCGCATGTAGTTCTTGAGCCTTCTTCAGAGCTAACTCTATTATGTCGTCAAGCTGACTAGGCTTTATACCCTCC
>JAMOVL010000056.1 GCA_027067785.1 Desulfurococcales archaeon
AGAGAGGGTGCTAGGAGGAGTGTTATTAGGATGAGTGATAGTAGTGTGAGTGTGAACATGTTTTTCTTCATATGTTATCACCATTGTCATATTTTTCATAGGATCCTCGTATTTTTTTTTACGGAGCATTGTTTTGGTGAGTGCTTCCTAGTTGTTCTGGTATTTTGTCTCAATACTTGTCGAGGAATGTGTTGATAATCTTTTTGATCTTGGGTAGTTCTCGTTTCTCGTGTGGATACATCAGCGGTATGCCGTTTATGATTGGGTACCATCTATTGCATTTTGGACAGACTATTATTCCTGATAATATATCGTGTTTAACGCATTCATCGCAGTCTAGCTCTATTTGCTTGTTTTTATCTATGAGCATGTTGTTCTTGGCGCAGTAGAGATCGCAGAAGGGCTTATCCACATCATAGTTCTTCTCACGAATAGATTCTCTGAAGACGTATAGTTTTAGTGGGAAATGTCTGCACATAGGGCAGGCGAGCAGGTTCATTAAGGCGTATCTCAAAGTGGTTCACCCATATATGGCCGAGACTAGATTTTCATGTTTTCCTTAGCTCTACTTCTGTGGCGACCCATATGAAGTTGACCTTATAATTAACTTCTTCTAACGCCTTCTTTATGTATCCCTCCACATATTCTCTGCGGGGGATCCCGTGTAGAGAACTCACGATCCTAATCAATAACGGGCTTACACCAGCTTTTCTCGAAAACTCCTTGATCTCGCGCCAAGGCGTATCAGGTGAGAACTCGTATACACGACCGAATGCCCCTCTCCGTAGAACCCTAAGGATTTCTAAGAAGAAATCTCTGGGCGAAGGAATATGATGAAGAACACCCGTAGAGACCACATGATGGAAGGCATCGTCTCTAAATGGGAGCCTAATAGCGTCTCCCGCTACAACATCTGATACGCCGGGGCCCTCGGAATTTAGAAGCCTTTTCCTCGCCAGTACAACCATTTCGGGTGAAACATCGAGCCCGATAGCATAGAGTGACTTCTTCTTCAGATCCAGTAGTTTTGACAGGAGATGACCAGGACCGCAGCCAGCGTCGAGCACATAATTAACTCCTTCTCCAAGATTTAATCGCTCGATAACCAGGCTGTGCAGTCGGCTCATCAATTTGTATCCAGCGATTTTCTCGTAGATCCTGGCTGCCAGTCCAGGTATACCGAGTTTACCTGCTTGCTGTATCTTACGGGCCAATGTATTGATAGCCATGATTCGTTGCCTCGACTAATTATTAGTGATGATTTTCTAGAAATATAAACTGTGCTTGATTTTAGAATTCAATAAGAGACAAAAACTATACTGGTGAAACACGTGGAGCGGTGTAGGAAAGCCTTTACTTCTCCAGATTACCTCATCAAGTGCTTGGGCGGAGGACGGATTAATAAATGGTGATACATCACTTCTAGGCCGGAATACACTTCTAATTCTGGGTGGCGGTTTCAGCCTTGTACCTAAAGTTCTGGGAGATATTGTAGAGGATGTCTCGGGCTCCCTACATACTATACGTGTTTGGAAACTGAAAGACGCAGATGCTTCTATTATAGCACTAGCCGGCGGTTCAGCATATGTAGAAGCAGTCATGGCCATGCTCTGCTTATCAAACGTTGAGAAAATCTATGCTATGGGCTGATGCGGAAGTTTAGAAGTTTAGATGAAAAGATTTGGGCCAGCGATATACTGATCGCTTATGTCGCTATACGTGGGAATGGGACTACGTACTGCTATGTTGACCTCGAGTATACAGCAACAGCTGATCCTATATATGTGGTAGAACTATACAATAAGCTGAGATGCCGTGGCCTGCAACTAAAGCTAGCCACAATATATAACTTTTACCCGTTTACGTGAAAAAGAAATACTTGATACTTGAGAAATGGAAAGGAAAAGCTAGTGTATTGAATTCGTAGTATCAATATAATTATTTATGTAGTATCAAAGTTATTGGGAATACCATCTCTACCAGTTCTCGTTGTCTCGGATACTCCGGCTCATAAATATAGTGATGTACGCTCTACTGTTAATGTTGCGGAAAAGCTCCTGAGAATACTGACGGAGATAATATGAGAAAGGTTAGTTTTCTAAACCTTTATTTTCATGGTAGGTAATTGACGAATACGATTGTTAATATATAGCCTGCAAATATCGTTATGGGCAGTGCTATGAGCCATACACCGAATATCCTGGCTATAAGCCTCATGTTAACGTTCTTGATCCCTCTTGAGATTCCTACTCCCATTACTCCGCCCACTATGGCCATTGAGGTCGAAACCGGGAGGCCAAGCCTCGAAACTACGAGCATTGTCAGCGTCGCAGACATTTGTGCAACATATGCTGTCAGTGGAGATAGAGGCGTGATCTTCTCTCCGATAGTACCTATTATCTTGGCGCCCCACATGGCGATCCCTGCTGATAAACCTATAGCTGCCACTATCAGCGCGAACCATATTACTAGTGGTGGTTTGCCCACGTTTAATGCGTAGAGGATTGCTGCTAGTGGTCCCGCAGAGTTGGCGACATCGTTTGAGCCAAAGGAGAACGCCATTGAGAGCGCCGCCATGATTAGCAGTATTCTTGACGCTTCATGTACGGGATCTCCGCCTTTACTGGCCCTGTGTAGCCAGTACTTGTAGATGAATATGGTTGCTACTGTGCTGATAATGATCGATAGTATGGTTACGTAGACTATATCCGATACTGTAGCTGTTTTTAATAAGATCAGTATCGTGGGTGTAGCCACAGTCATGTAGGAGGCTATGATCACTGAGATCTTGGCTACTGATGGGTCTTTAAAAGATCTATGGAATACATGGAATAATCCATAAGCTATTGCGATGGCAGCTACAGGCACTATCGCCCATGCTATCAGGATCTTGATGACTGTTGCCCAGCTAATAAATGACGATCCAACGGCTAACCCAAAACCTATTACGCCGCCAATGATACATACGTGTACGCTCATCGGTACTTTGAGGAAAGTGCTAAATAATGTCCATGCACCAGTTGCTATTAGAACAGCTATCATGCCCTTAATGACTATGCTTCCCTGAATAGCCATTGTGTTGACGATTCCATGCATTACTGTGTTAGTAACATATATTCCAAGGCTGATCGAACCCAGAAAACTCGCTATGGCTGCCAGCATCAATGCCTTCTTAACACTGAGAACACCAGCACCTACAGCAGTACCTATGGAGTTCGGTGCATTGTTCGAACCATTGTTCCAGGCCACGAAGAACGCGGCCAAAATACTCAAAATCAGCCACAAAATCTGCATGGTTCCACCCTCTCTACATTCTCCTATTTAGCATAAATAGACATATGTACCTAATTTACGTCTATATAGATTATTACATTTATAATAGATGAGTGCAGAAAGTCGATTATAAGTTTTACCGACCAGTGAAAAGGAGGAAAAATAATGCTGGAAAACATCAAGGCCAAAATACTTGAATACAGGCTTAACAAGATAATAAGGGATCTCGAGGCTAGGGGCAAGATAGATCAAGCTCTAAGCCATTATACGAAACTATTACGCGAAATACAGGAATTGCCCAGCCAGAAAAAACTAGAGCTTGAAGCTAGGATACACAGTAGATTAGCAAACATATACATGTATAAGAATGAGATCAAAAAAGCAGAACTACACGCTTCGAAAGCATACAAGTTATCAATGAGAATAAGCGATAACTATACGAAGTACTCCTTGAAACTAATAATGGCCTCCCTCCTCTATAGAACGAAAAAACTTGCTCAAGCCGAGAGAATCCTAGACGAAATACTAGCGTTCAAGCCGAAAAACAAGGAGGAATACGAAATAGTTGTATGGGCACGTATTCTGAAAACAAAGATCCTAGTGGAGAGCAAGAAGTGTAACGAGGCAAAAACACAGTTTAATCTAATAGAGGAAGAGCTTAAACACCTGGAACAATTGAAGTTTGTACTTGAAGAACTCGGCTTCCTTAAAAAAGAAATCAGTTCTACCTGTAAATGATAATTGGATATCCATGGTGTGCTCTATGGATCTTGTATTTAAATAATGTAAAAATCTACCAAAGCCATTTGGAAGCAGTATCTCAATTCTTAGACAAAACCAAAAATGGTAAATATACAGGTATAAAACATCGTAGCATATTCATAAGTCTATTAGCCATAATAACTAAATAACCAGCAGGAGTAATTGTGCTGTCCAACTATATTTCCGTGATTAAGTGATAGATCGTTAGGCTGACGGGTACGTGATTATAGAACTTATCCAAGCAAACAACGTATGCTGAAATCTTTGAATCTGATATGTAGGAGTTCTTTTATTACGCCCATTGCTAATGTGTTTGCTTCTATCCGATAAAAAGAACCTTGCGTTCACTAGCTATGCATGGTTTTTATCTTGGTACTGAACGTGTCAATATAAAACTGTGCTTTATTGATGCTTGTCCCGTAGAACCTTAGGCCGTCATCGCGCATATAGATGTCTGATTCATTGTATTGGTTGTCTCTCAACATTTACTGTTTTTAGTATATATTCTAGGCGAGTAGTCGATGCATATCTTGTTAATACCGGGCGATTTTAGCCTATGCTTACTGGAGAGAAGGAAAATAGACTATCCAGCCATGGGGAGCTCTGGGTGTATAAAAGAAGACTAGAAGAAGAGTTCTAAGAATGGGTTAGCGATGCATGGAATGCTGGCAGTACTATGCATATCTGCTTCTATGAGAACTGATGTGTCGAAAAAGATGTCAGTATAGCCTATAAGAGAGTTGAGAAGCTAATAAGGGAGGTTGCTACTAGTATTAAAAACGTTAGTGTTAGTTCCTAGTCCTCTTATACTTTAAGAGGCTCATCTGAACGTTGATCGCTGTATTCTCGTCAATGCTTTCGGCGGTTTTATCGCTATTGCAACTGCCCCGTATAGCCCTGCGTCGAATCCTAGTGGTGTTGGCTTGATCTCGGGTGGTTTTACTATCATGTTTTCTTTTGCTAGTTCTACTATTTCGTTGAGTATTAAATCTATATTGCATAAGAATACGCTACCCCCAATGGTTATTATTTCCGGGTCGTAGGCGTTTGCTATGTTTGCTATTCCAGCCGCGTGTATCTTGTTGAGCTTGTGGACTATGTATTCGGCGAACCGGTCGTGTTCTCGTGCTAGCTTGTAGAGTGTTGGCGCGTCTAGTTCTCCTTGTAGTGCTAATAGGTATGCCTGGCTATCCCCAAATCTCGATGGGCTCTTCCTTCTCGCTAGCCACGCGGCGTAGCGTGGGATGTTTGATCCACTAGCGTATGCTTCCCAGTGTCCTCTCCCGCCGCAATTACATGGTAGGCCGTCCGACACGTCTATGACCATGTGTCCTACTTCGTGTGCGTTGCCGTCTTTGCCTAGGATTAGTCTACCATCCACTATTACTCCTGCACCTATCCCCGTACTTATTGTTAGGTAGACGAGGTTTTCCACATCTTTTCCCGCTCCGAAGATCTTTTCTCCCCAAGCAGCTGCTTCTGCATCATTTATCACGTAGACTGGTACGCCGAGTTTTTTCTCAAGGGGTTCTTTCAATGGGAATGTATGTATTGGGAGGTTAGGCGTGTTTACGACTACTCCTCTCCTTATGTCGAGGGGGCCTATAGTGCCTATGCCTACGGCTTCGATCGAAGAGGAATCTCCTACGAGGTCGACTATGTTCTCATATATCGCGGTAGCAACTGCTTCGGGAGAGCCTTGTCTTGGTGTTGGAAAATCACGCTTGTCAAGAAGGATCTTACCGTCGCTGACTGCTACGCGCGTATGTGTTGCACCTATATCGACTCCAATGTAGAGCTTGATAACTGATCACCCGCGGGCCTCGATAGTGTTTCTCATGAGAATATTATTGTTTCAATATTGTTTTATAAAAAGAAGTTTTGGTCCTAGCGTAGATGGAGCGCCTTATAGAAAGCTATCAGGTCTTTCGCGAAGCGATCCGGGTAGTCTAGGTAGGCGGCGTGTCTTGCTCCTTCATATACTATTAGCCTGGCATCCAGGAGAGCTGCGAGTTTCTCCATTTCTTCTCTCGATACTATCCTGTCCTTGCTACCCCATATGATCATTGATGGAACGCTCATGCTACCATATTTGTTGACGAGTTCTTCCTCGAGTGAATTGACAGGCGCTACCAGTAATAGTCCCGATACGGGTTTCACCGTACTGTATTTCAGAGCTATGTAGCCGCCGAGACTAGCTCCTACGAGGAGGGGAGCTGTGTTTCCGAACAAGCCCCTTATAGCTGTAGA
>JAMOVL010000057.1 GCA_027067785.1 Desulfurococcales archaeon
CGATGTCATCAAGGAAGCGATCAATATTGCTAAAGACATAGATTTCGCCGCACCCCATATACATAGACTCGTACCGATCTGCTCCGATGTCAGGGAAACCAGTATGAAGCACGCTGACACCGTTGTTATGAATCCTCCCTTCGGCGTATATCGCAGGAATCGTGGCATAGACATATTGTTTTTGAAGAAAGCATTCGAAATAGCGGATTCCATATATTCCATCCACAAATTCAGCCCTGGTCTTCGTAGAATTATTAGGGAATTATCGGATAGCTACGGATTCAAAATAGTCGAAGAGAGAATAAGAGAGTTAATGATACCGATGATGTTTGAAACACATACTAGACGCATATATAGGGTTAAAACTGTTATCTACATATTCAGAAAAACCAAGTCTAACCGAGAATAACAACAGGAGTATGGTGAGCATCCGTGGAGAAGCCAAGACAGGGAATGCCTGTAACACCTGGCGACTACCTAGGAGTAGAAGAAGAATACTTTCCAGGGTATGGTGCCTATATCGACGACTATGGAAATATACGGTCACAGCTCGTCGGCCGTGTACTTATCGATATAGTTAAGAGAACTATTGAGGTAAGACAGGTTAAGGGTAAGCCAATAATACCTAAGCCTGGCGATATAGTCTTAGGTGTAGTTGAAACTGTCTCGAACGACTTAGCGTTTATAAGGATATATAATATCGAGAACAAACCTTCACGCTCAACAGATTTCACAGGTGTACTCCATATATCACAGGTCAGTAACGACTATGTTGAAACCATGTATGACGTTCTGAGGCTCGGCGATGTGGTCCGTGCAAAAGTCCTAAACAGTCTCCAGCCATTCCAGCTGAACACAAAGCATCCATCTTTCGGAGTAGTTGTTGCCTTTTGTAGCAAGTGTGGTGAAATACTTAAGCTTAAGGATGATAAACTAGTCTGTCCTGCATGTGGTAGTGTGGAGAAGAGAAAGATAAGCACTAAGTATTACTTTAGGTGGTAGATTGCCCCTTCTCAAAAGGAGTTTTTACATTAAATGTGTGGGCGATGATTGCCTTAAGCTCGCCGAGCTGATACGTGACAAGGCCCCCGCTGTCGAATCCATGAATATATCGATAGAGCCTTATGGATTAAGAATTGAAATGTACGGGTATAAATCAGATATTCGTAATGCATGGCTTTACATCAGAAAAATAGTCTCGGCCTACAAATCAGCTGTGGTTGAACGGAAGGGAGTTAGAGAGATTAGTATAGATTTTCTCGTGGAAAAAATAGGTAGGACGTTCCCGCCTAGGCTGGTAGAATTCATCATGAAGAAAAAGGGATATATGACAAGGCTGGAAGGCGACAAGATAATTACTGAAGCTGATACCGATAATATTACAGATATTATTAAAGAAATAATCGATATCTTAGACAGGATACGATTCGATGTTGGGGGAACTGCTTGTAAATACTTCATCGTAGCATCATCGATACTCTCAGGCAAGGATTACCGTGCCGTAATAGAATTTGGCTTGGCGAACCAGATTCTAGATAGGGATAGTGATGGTAAAATTGTGCTTAAGAAGGAATGGAGATCTGCTGTAGATCAGATCCTTAAATATTTTGGAACGCCCGAATAATATAAAAGACAATAGTAGTGGCCTATAATATTTTGAATACACCATTTATGTGGTGAATAAAACGTGGACGTAGAAGTTAAACGTGTTTCAGATAACGAGATAATAATAGTAATAGAAGGCGAGGACGACACCATAGGTAACCTCATAGCTAAATCCGCTGTTCAGCATCCGAACGTAGTATATGCAACATATAGAATTCCTCATCCCTTAGAGAGGAAGGTTGAAATAATAATTAGTGTCGATAAAAACGCTGATCTAGGAGCTACGGTGTCGGAGATCATTAACAGTATAAAATCACAGCTTGAGGAATTCAAGAAGAAAATCGATGAAGTTTTATGAAGAAAGAATCAAGAATACTCATACTGCATAATTGCGGCGATTATATTGTAGGAATTGTTTATCGTAGGAACACTATTGAAGAAATATATTTTGCACACATTAATGAAACTCTGCCTGGTAGACTAATAGATAATATGAAAACAAGGGATGAAATAACGTTTTGTTTATCCTGTGATTCGTTTTTTGAGAATATATTCTGTAGACATAGAGTGTTTCCCTATGCTTCAGAAAACCTTCAGATACTGCTAGATAAGTGCAGTGATACCTATTCTGTCTGTAAAGCTATAAGAGATATATTATTCAAGCGTTGAACAATCCGTTAGTTAGTCCTAGAGGAATACTGCTAATAAACCTGAAACCCATAATACATTACCCCAATAGAACAGAATAATGCCAGGGATGATAGCATTGCCTAGGTTTTGCCCTAAATGCGGTAGTCTAATGAAACCTGTTAAGAAATCGGATGGAGTCTATCTTGTATGTATGAGATGCGGTTACACAGTGAAGGCTTCATCTAGTGACCTTAAGGGTTACAGGATTTCGAGGAGAATAGTCCATACTGAAAAGGAAAAAACAATTGTGATCACTGAAGAAGAGCGATTAAGAGGGCTTCCTGTTACTAGGGAAGTAACATGTCCCAAGTGCGGTTTCCACGAAGCATACTACTGGATGATCCAGACCAGGGCGGCCGATGAGCCTCCTACGAGATTCTACAAGTGTAAAAGATGCGGCTATGTGTGGAGGGAGTACGAGTAATGCAGAGCTCAAGCCAAATATGTGTTGATGCCAATGAGATCAAGGCTTTATTGAAGCAGCTCGAAGATCTTCTCAGTGAAGCATATTTTGAAACACCCCAGCATATTGCTTCAAGGCCGCTCATCTATAGATCATTAAATCTGGTCCGTTCTTTGATGAAGGAATACGGATTGAGCAAGTCTTAGAGAATCTATTAATATTGTGGAACAATTATTCATTAAGTGTATAGTATACCGTTCTTACGGGTGGTAATTTGAGGCTCAGATTCATTGATGCTAGAGTATGGAGATACGCTATGAACGCTATTGGTAAAATTATAGATGAGGCAGCATTCCGTTTCACCGAGGACGGTTTGAGGCTACGAGCCATAGATGCTTCAAGAATAGTGATGGTTGATTTCACTATGAATAGGGAGAGCTTCGACGAATACGAGGTGAATAAGGAAGAAGTTGTAGGCGTAAACATGGAGGACTTGGTCAAAATACTTAGAAGAGCGGTAAAGGAGGATCAGCTCGAGCTTAAAACCTTAGAGGCTAGCCGTCTCGCTATAAGCTTTATCGGTAAGGGTAGGAGAACATTCATAATTCCAAGCCTTGAGACAATGGCCGAAGAACTGCCTGAGCTAAACATTCCGTTTACCGTTCATGTAAAGATGCTTCCAACAGTATTTAGGGATGTTGTGAAAGAACTCGAGCCCATCAGTGATGCTATAGAGTTTATCGTCAAGAAGGACGAGAGAAAAATAATTGCGAAAGCTTCAGGCGATATCGTTGAGGCCGAGATAGAGCTTACAGAAGAGAGTGGAGCGCTCATAGAGTTCAATGCTGATGAGGATGCTAGAGCTATATACACGATCGACTATCTATCCGATATATCAACCGCCGCACAGGCGGCCAACGAGCTAGTATTCGAGCTCGCATCGGCTGTTCCGTGCAAGTTAGAATACATACTGCCCCAGGAAGGAAGGTTAGTGTTCTATGTCGCCCCGCGCGTCGAGTAATCTAAGGTATTTGAAAAGTCTTTTCAGACAATATTATTCAACAGGCTGTCTAGAAGAACCAACATATATTCATAAAAGAGAAATCGGTGTCCAGCTGATAGGCGAGAAATCTTATCGTAGACATCTTTCTTTCCCTTCGATGACTATGCTCTATAAGTTTATCGTTGAGAACCCCCCGCTGCATCTCTATTATTCTTCGGCATACTATGATGATCCGTCCGCTAATGATATGGGTGCGAAAGGCTGGCGTGGCTCGGATCTACTATTCGATATAGACTCCGACCACTATGAGGGATGTAATAGAGCGATAACATTCTGTCTTAAATGCGGTAAAAGCTTCGAGGGCTCATATAAGGAATGCCCCGCTTGCGGCTCCAGCAACACCGTGGTCTACCCTATTATCGGTTTTGACTGTATTAGGAAAGCGTATGACGATGCATTGAAAATCAAGACCATACTTAAGGATGATTACGGATTAACTGATATTAGAGCATATTTCTCGGGAAACAGGGGTTTTCATGTAAAGTGCTTTGATGATAGTATTCTTGATTTATCAGGGGACGAGAGAAGAGAACTTGCAATGTATATATCGCTGAACGGCTTAGAGCCGAGCATTGTATTCCCACCCATAACTAGAAAGAAGATCGTAGCTTTCACCATGCATGAATATGGTATTAGAAAAAGGGTCTTCGAAACACTAAGCAATAGAGGACTTATCGTAAGGCGTGGTATGTACTACGAGGCCAGCTATGATGATGTTCTCGATTCGATAGACTATAACAAGGTAGACATAGATACGGTTGTCACAATGGATATTTCGAGGCTTTCACGTTTTGGCGGCTCTATAAATGGTAAATCAGGCCTCGTAGTGCTACCAGTATCGGATGAACTGCCTAGCTCATACCAGGATTTCTCTCCCTGGGACGGAACTATCGTCGTTAAACCCATAATCGATTTTTCAGGACTCCCGGTCTTAGGGAGTAAGATCAACTTGAAAACCGGTATATCCATACGTGTAAAGACATATATTGGTATATACTTGGCGCTTAAAGGATTGGCTAGAATAGAGAATATTGATAGGGTGGAGATAAGGAAATGTATGATACATTCTTGAAACTAGTAAGGGAGGAGCTAACCACAGGAAAACTCCTCCCTCTCCCAGATGCTAAAATCAATGATTTTCTGGATTTCATTAAGAACGCCATAGTAATGCTACATAGCACACCCGTGGAGTCAAGAAAGTTTTTCATCGAAGCCTATAAGAAAGCGATTGGTGATGCCGACAACCTATTAAGAATAAGGATCGCCAAGGTATGTCTAGGGGCCAAATATGAAAGTGAAACATTTGATTCGCACATGCTGGCCTCTGTCGAGAAAATCATTGAGTTCTACAGGGGAGTTATGACAGGCATGTACGTCATGCCATCGCGGGATACTGTGGTTGTGAAATTTAGAATATCGCTAGGAATTAATGGTAGGAATTATAGGCCAGGCGATATAGTATCCATAGACTTGGGAAAAGCGCTTGGACTATACATTCTAGACGCTGTAGAACCAGTGAAACAGCCTATCTTTGATAATCTGCTGTGAAAAATCGCTGGCTATATGACCATATAGTAGTAGAGGAGCAGTATCGTCAGTATAGTTAAGCTTAGAAGACCAACAATTAATGAGAGATATATACGTGCAACACCCGTTTCTTTCAGAGATCTAAATCCTTTCGGCTGTAAGCTAGGCTCGAAATGGGGTATCACAAATGCTATGAAGAGGCTTAATAGCATAACGACAGTAACCACGAGAGGGACACCTATAACTTGTATGCTTGTCAAACCATAGTTTTCAAAGTATATTGTAAGAGCTCTTACCCAGCCAGGTACAACGGCTATTATGATAAGGCCGAACAGTGCTAGCATTAATTTAGAGCTTCTCTCGATCACATAATCGAACTCAAGGATATAGCTTAGATGTTCTCTCTTTATTTTCGGCATATCTTTTCACCATTGCTTAATAAGCAGGCTGCTAACCTGTCTTTTCATTAATAGGTTCTTCTAGTAAATAAACAAATTTATTTTGCACGGCCGTAATGCTTCTTAATATTGGTTCTAGGGACGTGGTGACGTTGGGAATGAGTAGAAAAATGATAGTGGCTGGTATAATTCTATTAGCAGTCTCGCTTGCATGGTATATCTACACTTGCTATATAACCGACGCGGCTAAATGGAGCGTTATGGATGGCGTAATAGCGTGGTTTCATCAACATGTAGTAGACTATATAGTGTCTGGAGGGCCTTTAACTGCGGATGCTCATCTACGTTTTGTGTCGCCGAGAAACCTTCTATACTCTCCGATACTTATTGATAGAATTGTTGCTGCAATGCATTTGCTACCAGGCTACTGGACCCTAGCTACTGGTATTGTGTTTATATTCCTAGTTTTCCTAGTAGCAATGTACATATTTCGCAACCCGGTAACTGCTGGCCTAGCAGCTTTGCTGTTCACCACGACGCCCGGGTTCATCTATTGGTTTAAATACAATAATTACGGTGATTATACAGCACAGTTCTTATGGCTCATCGCCGTTCTTGTGATCGGTATAGGGATTAAACGCAATAGCAAACCGTTGATGATCATAGGATCCATTATCGTCGGCATACTATGGGTTGCGTGGAGCGGTGGCTGGATGGCCCCGCTTGTTTATGCCGGATTCTTAGCGCTGCTGATCTATGCTGGTAAGATCGGAAAAACGCAAATTATTCCATCAATCTCTATGTTGATCATACTTCCTCTGTTCAATATCATAACGCAGACATACTTCATTACATTCTACCATATACTCAGTTATGTCGCGTTAATAGTTATGACAATAATCGCTGTTATCGAGTATAGAATGATAAGGGAGGCTGGACCTCTAAGTAGGGTTTCATGGAGATTAATAGGAATAGTCGTTGGTATTGCGCTAATAGTTTCAGTGTCAATTACTGTTAACCAGTATGTGAGCCTAGTAAATTACCCGGCATTCATAAAGCCCTATGAGCTGCCGATAGATCTAGGCGTTATAGGTATACTATCATTGCTTGCATTCATATTGTTGTTGAGAGGGCGTATTCTCAGCGGACTTGAAACGAGTTTTTCGGCTTATGCATTATTCGCTGGTTTTATCATCGGGTTGCTTGGAGGATTCGTAGATCACACTATGCCTGTGGTAGCGATTGCCTCTATGGCTCCTCTAGTAGCGTATAGCCTCTATGTAGTCGCTTCTTTCACTTCGCGGCATACGGAGAGGATTAAGAATGTTGGTATACGTATTGCTTATATTATCGGTATTGTATGGATCCTCGTAGGATCAGTTGTGGCCGGTGCTCTACCATCATATGAGATGATTAATGAACCTCCTAGAATATACTATGGAGATCTAACCAGGAATTTGGTAGGTAATGCTACTATTAATGAATCAGCTATTCTTCAAGCCCTGGACTTCATCAAGAATAATTCGACTGGTGACACCCTAGTAATATGTTATTGGGGATATAGCTACTGGGTAGTAGGATATCTCCGTAACGCGTACACCATAGCTGACCCTGATGGATCCCTTTATGGTAAAAGATTGATCTCATGGTTCTTTATGAGCGATGAATACACTGCTATTAATTTGATCAAGGAAATAATTGGAAACAAAAGCGATATAAATGTCTACGTATTGGTCGCCGAGGCTATTAGTATAGAGAAGACTATGGGTGCTTCAAGCCTTAAACTTGCATATATAGGGCGCGTCATACCTGGTCCTAGGACAACCACTGGACAGCAGACGCTCTATTACCAGACTGTCGGTGATATAGGTAGGATACCAACATACATCTCAGGAACTGGGAGGAGTATAGCCCAGTATCTAGAAACCTATAAGGTTAGATCAATATTTGAATTACCGCTTGCATGGAACAATGTAACTGAGCAATCAATGGCGGTTCGGCTTGTACTCAATGCGATTAAGGACTTAGGCTACAAGCCTGTCAACGGTGTATTGTCGGAGGAACCCATATCTAATATTCAACCATTGAAGTTCTTCAAGTTCGAGAAAGGATTCATAATACCTCTGTACAACGTTGTTGCAGGATTTAGATCGTTCCAAGTATCCTATATGGTAGCAGTATATAAGGCTGAGCTATCATAATTTTTCACTACATGAGGTATTGTGTATAAAGAGACAATACGAGGTAAAAGGTGATAGTTATGCCTCTACCGAGAAAAGAATTGCCCCGTGTAGGAGAGTATGTTGTAGCAACAGTCAAGAAGATCTTTGACTACGGAGCATATGTAACGCTAGACGAATACAATGATATGGAGGCCTACCTGCCTTGGAGCGAGGTAGCTTCTCGATGGGTTAGGAACATAAGGGATGTTATACGTGAAAACCAGAAGATCGTTGTTAAGGTTATCCGTGTTAATCGCCGTAGGAAAACAGTAGATGTTTCCCTGAAGAAAGTGCCCGATAATGAGAGAAGGAGGAAAATGCTTTGGTGGAAGCGATATCTGAAAGCGTCGAAGATAATAGAGCTTGTCGCCGAGAAGATCGGTAAATCAATAGAGGAAGCGTATAAAGAGGTTGTATGGAAGCTTGAAGACTATTATGGTGACCCACTCTATGGTCTTGAAGAAGCTGTTCTGAGAGGGCCTGAAGCTCTAAGAGAAGCTGGTGTGCCCGAGGAATGGATAGAGCCATTATATAATGAGGCTTTACGTCACGTCAAGGTGAAAATGGTTAGAATACGCGGTATACTCACGCTAAGATGTCTAAAGCCAGACGGTGTTGAGAGGATTAAGAAGGTATTAAAAATTATTGAGGAGAACATATCCGATGAAAAACAAAAAGTGAAGGGACGTGTATACCTGCTTGGATCGCCGAGATACGTACTGGAGATCACCGCTCCCGACTATAAGACTGCTGAGAAAATATTAAGCAATGCATTAAAGAAGGCCGAGAAGCTTGCTAAGAAACTAGGTGTTGAAATGAGTTTCGAGCGTGAGAAACGTTGAAGTGGTTAATGCGTCGCTGCTCTAGATGCGGTAGGTACACGTTAAGGCACGACAAGTGCCCCTACTGTGGGGGAGAACTATACGTACCGCACCCGCATCGTTTTAGTCCTGACGATAAATATGTTGCCTATAGGATTGAAATGAAGAGAAAAACAGGTCTTCTAAACCTAGATAAACCCGTATACTACGACCCTTAGGCTCGATCTTTCCCCAACTTCATGATTAATGAATAAAGATAATCAATCATTTTTAGTCCAGAGCCCGTGAGAGGAACAAGTATTGGTTCTTCTATATCTCCCTTACTTTCCATGTATTTCAATATACCAGCCACTGGCGCAGCGCTCGTAGGCTCGACGATAAACCCCATTCTTAGTAGTTCTTTCAAGGATTCTAGTACTTCGTCATTATTGATTACAACTATGTCTCCATGCTTATTTATAATATCTGCTATCTCGTATTTCCTGGGAGGATCACGCACCATTATGCCATCAGCAATGCTTGAATCCCCTTCTGGAGGCTTTCCATGCAGCAATTCATAAATCGGCGCCGAGGATACGCCTTGAACACCTATTATCATAGGCATATCTTTCAGAAGCCCTAGTTCTACCAGGTCTTTGAATCCCTGGTATACACCGAGTAGGAGGGAACCGCTCCCTATAGGGAGAACGACCGTTCCGTGATTGAATCCTGCTTCGAAAGCCTCGTAAGCTACGGTTTTGTTCGCATGAAAGAATAAGGGGTTCCATGTATGTGCTACGTAGCATGTCTTTTCATCGATTAATTCAAGAACTTTTACTGCAGCATCAGGTCTTGTCGGGGTCTCTATGATTGAGCCGCCAAGTAGTTTTATGAGATTCTTTTTACCCTCAGGCGCGTACTGTGGCATTACAATAGTTGCCTGCATACTATTGACTCTTGCATAGAGAGTTGTTGCAATACCTGTATTCCCGCTAGTATCTTCAACTACTTTTCTATAGTTTAGTGTTGAAGCATATGATAATGTCAAGGCAGCGCCGCGGTCCTTGAAGCTGCCTCCGGGATTAAGGTATTCTAGTTTGAATAGGAACTTCTTCCCTCTAAGCTCTCTCTCTACAATAGGTGTGCCTCCTTCTCCGAGTGAATTAACCTTCTTAAGGGGTAACATACTTGTATATCTAGCCAGTCCTTCTCCTTCAGGCTTCCACTGTACATCGTAGATTAGGTCGAGTGGAGCACCGCATCTCGGGCATTTCCAGTAATAGTGTTTGCCCAGTTCTTCCTTAAACCCGCATTTTCTACAATAGTACATGGCTGTCGTCATAGGGCTTACCTGGTGAGCTTAGTTACTATGAAGAGAATTATAAAGCTGTAATATTTATGTCCTATCTACATGATGAAGTCTAAGATCACCTTCAACTATTAATCATTATTTAGAGATAAAAGAAGAGGCGCCGCCGCCGGGATTTGAACCCGGGTCACGGGCTCTCTATACATCCCTCCCCCACTAAGAACGATATCGTGGGGAGGGATATTCGACAGGCCCGCATACTAGGCCGGGCTATACTACGGCGGCACTTCCAGTTTCGAGTATATTTCTAGGCTGGGGTTTTTATTTTTCTCGGTTAGCTCTAAAGCCCTATATTTCGCCGATTATTTATTGCCCAATACGTTATTAGGCATTAGTCTTTACTCCAATTTACTATGGATATGGTGGTAAGGTGTTGAAAATCTATGGTCATAGAGCTAATACTGCGAGAATAATAAGGTATTATCTGAGAACTGGTGTCAGGGCCTTTGAGGTCGATTTGACACTTGATGAAAAGAGGGATAAAATAGTTCTTAGGCATGGCCCCAGCCCTATTAGAAGACCAAGTATTCCGGGGCGTATCATGGCGTGGATAGACTATCATTTCTTTTACCGTGACCCTCTATTGAAGAAGATTAGTTTTGAGGAGATACTTGAGCTGGCGCAAAGAAAAAGAATTGATCTCCTGCTTGACATAAAGGATTTAAAGACGGCGGAGAAGCTCGTAGAAGTACTATCGACCACAAGTATTCGTGGTATAGAGCTTGCATTTTCTTCGGAGGATCATAGGGCTATTAAATATACTGCTAACAAGATGGGTAGGGGGATATTCCTCGTAAGCCTTAGTGTTCGGCCTGTCGATGTTTCAAGTATTGTTTCAGCTGCATCTGCGAATGGAGTATCTATGAAATACACATTGTTATCACAAGATCTTGTAAGTGAGCTCAAAGACAGAGACTACGTTATATATGCTTGGACCGTTAATGATATTGAAAGCCTCTATAAGATGCTCGAGCTAGGAGTTGATGCAGTTATTAGTGATTGTCCGGACAAACTGGTAAAAGCACTACAAAATACCAGTAGAAACCATTAATCTAATCACTTTACCTTAAAGCTCCTCTTAGGCCTTAGGTTCTTACTTTTACATCTCCTACACTTAGTAGCGTTCGGCGGGTTAATAGCACCGCACTTCCTACATATCTTTTTATTCATTATCCTGTTGTAAATGATCCTTAGCTTAACGGGATCGGTTATCGGCATGCTCCCACACCATCTCAGCAGGCCTTCTAACCTAGAACAATGGAGAATAACGCCTAAATAAATATGTTTTCTCCAAATAATAGGGAAAACCAATATAAGACACATACATGCTAGATATCGAACTGGAAGGGCCCGGACTAAGAGCGTATGCGATGAAGAACCTAGGCCACGCAAGCCCGGCGCTTAAACCCTAAAGTGGCCCGGGTAGCTCAGCCTGGTTAGAGCGCCGGGCTGTGGCCTCCGATGAAGAACGAGGAGGCAGACACCCGGAGGTCCCGGGTTCAAATCCCGGCCCGGGCCCTTTATTTACAGTTAAGGGCTCTCCTCTTCTTTATTATTAGTTCATAGAATGTTTTTAGAGGCCAAAATTTTTGTTTTGTGTCTTTTTCGAGAGAAACCGGGGGTTACCCTAGCCTTTTTCTCATGAAAGTCTTATGAGTCTAACTATCGGTTAAACAGCTGGGTTAGAACTTATAAAGGCTATGCACGAATCGTGAACACCTGTTGTAAACCATCTTTATTTAACGTATGTCATAATTAAGTATCATTGATGAATAATTCAGATTAGCAAAATAAACTAAATGGTGTCTACTATGATGGCTTCGGGCAAAGGATTAGCTGTGGTAGTGGTTATAGGGGTAATTGTCGCGTTATTCCCAGTCATAGTTGATGTAATCGATAATATGATGTATGAGGCAAGCCAGGCTTCCACAACAACTACGACATCCCTACCAGCAGGCGTTAAGATACTTGTACCTCAGCTTGTTTCCCAGCAGGGAGCAGATAGGCTGGTGGTCGAGCCTGGGAAAGCCGTTGTTCCAGCGGGAGAAACCATTGACGTCAAAATATACGTGTACTTCAAACACACACAGCCCTGCCCATACTCTGATTGGCACGTAGAGTACAGTGTATCTGGTGGAATAGAGGTCGTCAGCGATGACGGCGGTAAACTAGTTGATCCGAAAACCTATGAGAGAACACTTGTGATTAAAGTCAATTCACCCGGCACTCTTACAGTGACATACTATTATGGCTCAGGCTGTCCCGAGGGAACAATGGAGAGAGTGGTCGCGGAATTCTACACGTCCGAAGAACAAGCTGGCAATACAACACTGACATCAACAACTACACCTACACAGACAACGAGTGAAGAAGAAACATATACTAATATCACTGGAAAAGTGGTTTCGATTAACACTGAGGCACGCTATATCGTTGTCGGCAACAAATCCGTTTATGTGAGAGGTACATGGCTAGATGTCACCAACAATAAAACTCTTACCGACACCGATGTCGTCAGCCTGATAAAGCCGGGAGATACTGTGGTTATAGTCTGCAAAGTCACAGGATCAGGCAGGCTCATGGCCGAGAAAATAATCGTTAATGGAACCCTTATTCTGGAGAGATCCGAGTAAAAAGGAGGTGTGTATGAATGAATATCTATACAGTTAGAAGGATAGTCTCAATATGTCTTCTGATATCAGCAATACTCGTCTTCATATCGGGCATAATACTGTATCTGCGGACAACACATGTGCTATACAGGGCTGTAGCGTGGATACCTGGGTGGGCTATTGATAATATGCATGTATATGCTGGATTCGTGGTATCGGGGCTAGCGATAATACACGTATATCTAAACTGGAATGCGCTAAAGAGCTATTTTAAGCGTAGGAAATAATGATTTAACACCAATAACTAATTTTTAATTAGACTTTTTCCATCTACTAGTTTCTCGATAACCATATTGTCGAGAATACTGTCTATATGTTGTCTAAGGAGATCGGTATGCTTACGATCTATAACGGTGTTATAGTAGGATTACTAATACTGATGGTCGTGCTCGTAGCATCCAACAAGGTCTCACGATGGATTATAGGAGTTATTCTACTAGCCGTTCTCCTATTAACAGGTACAACTACAATAAATGATGTTGTCGATTTCGTAGACTGGGATGTACTAGGACTTATACTGGGAATGGGTATATTCACAGTACTCCTTGAAGAATCCGGTCTGATGGAGCTAACTGCAAGATTCATTAGAACTCGGGTGGGCTCTCCTGAAACAATTGTTTTCTGGATAATATTATTGGCGGGGCTGGTCAGCATCATATTGGAGAATGTAACTGTGGTTCTTCTATTCGCACCTATAGCCTATAGGTTGAGCAAAAAGCTGGGAATAAACCCTGTCCCCGTAATAATAGGGATAGCTCTTTCGTCCAATAT
The DNA here is from genome assembly GCA_027067785.1 of Desulfurococcales archaeon. Taxonomy (GTDB): domain Archaea; phylum Thermoproteota; class Thermoprotei_A; order Sulfolobales; family Desulfurococcaceae; genus JAADCY01. Next base: position 13,521 of record JAMOVL010000057.1, read on the forward strand.
GGCTGGCTCCGCAACCATGATCGGTGATCCTCCAGCAATAATAACGGCGGGTTATTTCAACCTGGCATTCATGGATTTTATATGGTATCATGGTAGGCCATCGATGTTTTTCCTAACATTAATACCTATGATAGTGTCTTGTTATGTGTATTCGAAAATAGTGAGTAAACAGGAGAAATACTATGATAAGTCGCCTGGTGCAGTTAATGAGAATATATGGTATGGCCTCGATAAACTGTTTATCTACGAAGCCATAGTTTTCCTCTCGATCAAGATAACGCTACTAAGTATAAGACATTTAATACACATCCCGCTAACACTAGCTGCTCTTGTAGGTGTAGGCGGTTTATCCTTAACACGAATAATTGCGCATCACGACATAGAGTCCGTGAAGAAAGCTGTTAAGAAAGGCGTTGATCTAGACATAATCATATTCTTGATAGGAGTATTCGTTTTATCAGGAGCATTCGCCAAACACGGCTTGGCCGCAGCTGTTGCGGAATCAATACTGTCTATATCAGCGGATAACCTCTTCATAGTCACAAGTTTATTGATATGGCTCTCCGTAGCAATATCAGCCGTCATGGATAATACACCATACGTTGTAACAATGCTCCCAATAGTCAAGTATATCGCTCTAGGCTTACATGTCGACCCGGTAGTTGTAGCATGGGCATTACTTGTAGGTGCAACACTAGGTGGAAGCATCACCTATATCGGTGCCTCAGCGAACCTTGTAGCAGTAAAAATACTTGAGAAAAAAGGCTACAGAGTAACGTTCAGCGAGTTCATTAAACGTAGTCTTCCATTTAATCTTGTAAACGTAATGCTAGGATGGTTCCTATACACCCTGTTCTGGATAATTTATTAGTTGGAAGCAGAATTCAATGAATGAACCCCACGAAGAACACAGTATTAACAAACATATAAAGAATGGAGCCGGGGGCGGGATTCGAACCCGCGGTAAAGCGGGTATCTGTGACCCCCTATACCGGGTCGCGCCCTGCAGCCCGCCGCCTTAGGCCGCTCGGCCACCCCGGCTCCTCTATTAGGAATGGTTGCTCAGGTTGGTTTATAATACTATCTCGCCTACCTAATAGTTTCGGCCACCCCCCTCTATATGATCATGTGTAGGTTCCACCTTATCCATATACATTCGTATTACCATCTTGGTGTTCTATCATGGTAATGCGTGTGATCACTTTTAAGGCTGATGAACGCCTAATAGAGCAGCTCGACCTACTAGCGAAAGAAATGGGTATATCGAGAAGCGAGATAATCAGGTTAGCCATTGAGACCCTTATAGAATCCCATATGCGTGAAAAGAAAGAGGTAGAAACAGTACCCGTCACTATTATCTACTAATTCTAGCCAAGCTTCAATATTTATAAACTCCACCACAAAAATACAGAAAATACGGTTGCCGCCGTAGCTCAGCCTGGCAGAGCGCCGGACTCATACGGCGTCTGTAAACCCGAAGTCGCGGGTTCGGCCAGGGGGAGATCCGGTCGTCCCGGGTTCAAATCCCGGCGGCGGCACTATAAAATCCTCTTTAGAACAACCTACATAATTTAAAAGCCGAAAAAATCCATACTAGAGGGATGGAATGGGGCCGTAGTCTAGCTTGGCTAGGATGCGGGGCTTGGGCCCCCGTGATCCGGGGTTCAAATCCCCGCGGCCCCACACTTCACTATTCTCGGAAGAAATGAATTACTCTGGACCGATCTGATCTTAAGATGATAAGTGGTTGAAAGATTAAAAACTCGATTATAATCCCATGATCCTGTATATTTTCTCAATATCTATGTATTTGATGATCTTTTCTGATATCTTATCGACTAGAACATCCCATAGGTCGAGCGGTATCGTCGGTGCGGGCTGGACAGGGTCGAGTTCGGGCAGGCTATCTAGTTCTTTGATGTGTGGTAGTACTGCTACGATTTCTTTTCCTAGGTCTCCGAATACTGATTCTCCATACTTGAATGCTAGTTCTGGTGTAATTTCTGCACCGATTTCTTCGGCTATCTTGAAGAATTCGTAGGGATTTATTATTAGTCCTTTTATCCTGTCTATCTCTCTATCTGTCAGTAGCGAGAGCATACCACGTGCAGCGTCGGGTCTACTGGCGATCATTAGTACTGGTGTGTCTGCTATTTCTGCCACTCTCATGTTTGCGAATTCTAGTGCTTTACTCATAGCTCCAAGGCCTTTAGACTTGATAGGGCCGGAGCCTTCTAGGACTATTATATCGTATTTCTCTTCGAGTTTCTGGAGGGTTTCTCTAACTATCTTTTCAAGCCTTTCTTCAGCGAACATGCTGGATACGGTATCTTTTTTCGGTACAAGTAGATCGTTTCCGCTGAACGGTATTTTGTCAGCGACTTTCCTTCCATATATAAATATAGATATGGTGCCGTCAATCCAGGGTTTCGGAGTTATGGGATTGAATATGGGGTCAGGCTCTATCTTGGCGGATACTGCTTGTAGTGCTTGGGAATATCCGAATTCTAATCCGTTTTTCTTATAGGTGACTGCTGTGAAGTTTATTGTTTTTAATGGTGCGACGCTGTATCCTTGTTTTCTCAGTATTCTGCATAAGAGACATACCATTAGGCTTTTCCCGCGTCCACTGCCTGTTCCCTGGATCATGATTTTGTGTGCCATGTTATCACCGTATTATCTATAGATATATTCTTGATTAATATGTCTTTAGATACATTGTTCTTTTGTAGGAATATAGCGGTTTTATAAGAGGGTTATATGATAGAAGTTTGTATTAAAAATTTTTAATAAAATGTTATGCTACGCCTTTCTCTACCAGGTAATCTCTAATCCTCTTAATACCCTCTTCGATCCTCTCAGGAGGCTCAGTGACGAATGTTATTCTTACGTAGCGATTAGTTCCCGGTAGAAATGCTGACCCCGGTAGGAAGACAACATGTTTCTTTAACGCAACATCTTTGGCGAATTCAACATCTGTCAATCCTAGTTTATTCAAGTAGTAGGATATGTCGGGGAATAGGTACATGCCTGCCCGTGGCTTAATGAGCTTTGCTTCAGGGAGGTATTTCTTAACAGCATTATATGCAGCGTCTCTCCTCCTACGGTATTCGGGTATTACTTGTTCAAGGTATTTCTCCTTGTATCCTTTCTCCAAGTATATCATCGCCAGTTTTTGCGAGATATTTGATGCACTTATACTTAGGTATCCTTTTACTTTTGCAGCTTGATTGACGAACTCCTCGTTGCCCCATAGATACCCTAACCTAAACCCGGGTATTGCAAGGTCTTTCGAGAAACTATCGATAGATATAACCGTCTCTTCAGCTCCGGGATATTTCTGTATCCATACATGGCCTCCCTCATAGTATAGATGCTTGTATGCTTCATCGAACAATATCCATTTACCATGATCCACCGCTAAGTCTACGAGAAGCTTAGCGATATCTTCTGATATTACACGACTTGTCGGATTACTGGGGCTTTCGAATAATACGGCTTTAACCCTCGTAATTTTATCCTTAATACATTCCGGATCCGGCTGAAAATCATTATTAACATCTTGTTCGCAATACTCTACTCCTACTCCGAGGAGCTTTGTTAATCCCCAGTAAACACTATATGTTGGCGCTAAAAGCAGGACCTTATCACCATGGTCTAGTCCTGTTAGAAGAGCGATCGTTATCGCTTCCGCACCACCGATAGTAACTAGTACTTGTTTCTCCGGATCGATCGCTATACCACTATATTTCTTGATATCCTCCGCTATAAGCTCACGAAGCCTTGGATAACCTCTGCTAGGAGCATAGCTTGAAGTCTGGAAAGGCTTCTCCAACAATGTTTTCGCTAGTTCTTTTAACGCTTCACTATAAGGTGGTAGGCCTGGTTGACCAGCATGAAAGCTTATGACATCTACGCCTTTGAGTTTTAATTCGAGAGCAAGATCAACGAGTACCCTATGCGGCGACGTCTCTGTAGTCATGACTCTTTTTGATAAGCTAGGCATTAATGTCACCCCTGTGAAGGGAGTATAACAGGTTTATAATTTATTAATTGAATATTTTAAGGTTAACAATATACGAGTAAAGCCTAATCATTAGAATATTTTGTGGAGAGAAATGGTAGCCGGGCGGGGATTCGAACCCCGGTCACGGGGGTTCTTCCCGCCGAGCGGCGGACCAAAGCCCCGCATCCTTGACCGCTAGACGACCCGGCTATTTTAGCCTCCATATAGTCCTAGATTTAATCTGGGGTTTTTAATTCTTAGTCGAGAATTGCGAGAATACGTTTATAAACAGATGCTGAGTAATGTTTAAAATCCTGGTTTTTCCCAGGTTTTTAACAATTATGGAAAAGTTTAAAAAGGAATATAATAAGGTAAGACTAGTTGAACATTCCGGGTGATCGTTTTGGAATATTTTCCAGAAGAACCTCCTGCATCAACTGAATGCCCAGAGGACAAGATAATATATGATCCTGAGCGTGGCGAGTACATCTGTCTGCTTACGGGCGAAGTAATCGAAGAAAGAGTGATTGATGAAAGGCCCGAATGGAGAGCATTCACCCCTGAGGAGAGGGAGAGAAGGAGTAGAATAGGAGGTCCTCTAACAAGTACAGTCCATGATAGAGGATTAGCCACAGCTATTGATTACACCAATAAAGACGCTACTGGCAAGCGGCTGGAGCTCTCTAAGCGTCTTAAGATGCAGAAGCTACGAAAATGGCAGGCAAGATCAAGGATTCAGAGCAGCATTGAAAGAAACCTTGCACAGGCGATGAACGAGCTCGATAAGCTATCAGACCATCTCAACCTGCCGAAGAATGTAAGGGAAGAAGCCGCAAGAATATACCGTAGAGCTGTCGAGAAAGGCCTTGTCCGAGGAAGAAGTATTGAAAGTGTTATAGCTGCTGCAATATATGCTGCTTGCCGAGAACTTAAAGTGCCACGTACTCTTGACGAGATAGCGAGGCATACAAAGAGCAATAGGAAGGATATTGCGAGATGCTATAGGCTATTGCTTAAAGAGCTAGACATAAAGGTTCAGACTAGTGATCCAATAGACTTTGTCCCGCGAATAGCCCATGCATTAGGACTGAGCGGCGCGGTAATGAAGAAGTCGGCCGAGATACTACATAAAGCGAGAGAACTAGGTGTTACAGCTGGTAAAGACCCAGCAGGCCTGGCAGCTGCAGCAGTGTATATCGCTGCGTTGCTCCTTGGAGAACGTAGGACTCAGAAAGAAATAGCCCATGTAGCCGGGGTTACCGAGGTAACTGTAAGAAATAGGTATAAGGAGTTGGCGAAAGAACTTGGTATAGAGCTTCCTTCTCAATAAAAACACTCTTTTTCTTATAGTTCTCTATCTTGTTCTTACTTAGTCCACGATAATTACGTTCTCCGGCGGATATCCTAGCTCGTCTATAAGAATCTGTTTTACTCTATGGCGATGATCTCCTTGTAGCTCTATCTTTCCATCCTTTACTGTCCCGCCAGTTGCAAGCCTTGATTTGAGCTTTTTAGCGAGCTTCTTCAGGTTCTCGGGGCTATCAACTAGGCCCTCAATTATTGTGACTTCTTTACCGAATTTTCTCCTGTCTAGCCTTATCTTGATGACTTGTTGTTCTCGTATTAACTGCTCACA
>JAMOVL010000058.1 GCA_027067785.1 Desulfurococcales archaeon
GTGGTAGACCGCCACAAATTGAAGATAGATCGGAACTCATCTTCCTTTCCAACCTGAGTATCTTGTTCCAGGTCTAGGTCTTGTATTGAAGGTTTGACCTTATAAAACTTATATGGGTGTTAACAACTAGTACGTATATGCGACAGGGTGATGCGTAGATGGTTAGATATAAGTGTGGTAGATGCGGCTACGAGTTCGACGAGGAACAACTACGACTACTACCGGGAATTAGATGCCCGAACTGCGGGTATGAGATAATATATAAAGTTGCAGCGAACTTTAGACTCGTTAAAGCTATCTAGTTTTCTTCGACATAAGGATAGCAGTAATTTCTACCAGCATTTTAGCCGCGAGTAAGCTCGTGACATCATTTATGTCTCCAAGGGGGTTCACTTCAACTATATCAGCTGCTATGAGATCACCATGCTCATTAATGATCTTCAATAACTCAATTAACTGATAACTGGTTATCCCGATAGGTTCAGGATTTGATACGCCCGGCGCATACCCCGGATCTAATCCATCCATATCTATGCTTAAATAGATCTTCTTGTTGTTGATAATATCGGCAATTTCTTTCATTTTATCACTATATCTAAGGACATGTGGCATGTATAGTTTTATCTTGTTGCCGTGCTTCACGGCATAATCATATTCTTCCGGCGATATCGCTCTAGCTCCGATATATATGATCGGTATACCTGTTTTCTCGAACACCCTACGCATCACGGTTGCATGGCTCAACTTATTTCCCAGATACTCGTCTCTCTGGTCTAAGTGTGCGTCGACGACAATCAGAATATCTATGTCATTGTGCAACGTCTCTATCACGGGTAATGACACCAAGTGTTCACCGCCTAGAACGATAATGTTCTCTCCAAAATCTTCTCTCACACCCTCTACAACTCTCCGTATTCTTTCCAGCGATTCCACGACACTTCCAGGAGGCAATGACACGTCTCCGAGATCATTGAAGACTACAAGGTCTTCGACAGGCCTTCCAAGCACTAGTGAGAAAAACTCGAGATTACATACAGCGTCACGTATACTTCTAGGACCAAACCTCGTGCCCGGCTTATAGCTTGTAGTCCAATCCATAGGTGCACCAAGCACTACAGGGCCTTCTTCTCCCTCATTACACGGTATTCTCGGATATCCTTCTAAGAGGTGACGCCACGTAGTCAATTCTCCTTCGCCGCACAAAGCATTTATGACTAGGCGTCAAAATATCTAGGACAATACGAGCTGATATATATTTGGGCTGGAAGCAATGAGTAGCCATAACGATAAGTATGAGACTCTTGTTAAGATAGCGAAAAAACGAGGGATATTCTGGCCTGCATTCGAAATATATGGCGGTGTTGCGGGCTTCTATGAGTATGGCCCTGTCGGTGTTCTGATAAAGAGACATATAATAAATGAATGGCTTAGACAAGTCGTTTACAGCCGTGACGGCCTAGTAGTTGAAGTGGATACACCAATCATAACTCCTAGGATAGTGTTGAAGGCGAGCGGGCACGAGGATAACTTCACAGATCCTGTTACAGAGTGCTTAAAATGCGGTAGGACTTTCAGAGCTGATCATTTGATCGAGGAGAAACTCGGTATAAATGCGGAGGGACTACCTCTGGACAAGATGGCCGAAATTATCCGTAAACACAATATACGATGCCCTGTCTGCGGAGGTGAATTATCTCCTCCTAAACCAGCATTACTTCTCTTCAAGACAGAGATAGGTCCCTATAAGGGATCACCGGCTTACCTAAGGCCTGAAACAGCCCAGGGCATGTTTGTATCCTTTAAGAACGTGTTTAACGCTATGAGAAACCGTTTACCTCTAGGAATAGCTCAGGTCGGCAGAGTCGGGAGAAACGAGATCTCGCCGAGACAGGGACTGATAAGACTGAGGGAATTCACTATTATCGAGATAGAGTTCTTCTTCGACCCCGAGAAACAGGATGAGGAGGTCAAAAAGTACATTACCAGAGAGATCCTAGAGGAAAAAATGAATGTCATAACAGCCGAAATGAAGCAGAACGATATCAAAGAACCAAAACAATATACTGCAAAAGAATTGATAGAGGAAGAAATTGTTAAGACGCCGTGGATGGCTTACTGGATGGCTGTCGGGAACCAGTTCTTAAGAAGTCTGGGTATACCGCCAGATAAGATAAGATTTGATGAAAAACTGCCCGAAGAGAGAGCACATTATAGCGAGCAGACATTTGACCAAGAAGTATTTACTGAGAAATATGGATGGGTTGAAGTAGCAGGATATAGTTATAGAACAACATACGATCTCAGCCGTCACATAGAGTTTTCCGGTGCAGACCTTACAGCATTTAGAAGATATGAGAAGCCACGGGAAAAAGAAGTGTTTAAGATAAAGCCTAATCCGGCCGAAATAAGGAGGAGATACGCCGAGAAATTCGCGGAAATAATGAAGCGTCTCGCGAAGATACCTCAGGAGGAGCTCGCTGATAAAATAATTAAACAAGGATATATCGATCTAGATGGTATTAGACTAGATAAGGAGTGCTTCTTCATAAAACGCGAGATAGTAAAAATTCATGGAGAGAAATTCATACCGCATGTCGTAGAGCCATCCTTCGGGCTCGAAAGAATCTTCTATGTTGTCCTGGAGAACTCATTAAAGATTACGCCCGAGAGAACATTCTTAGCATTACCACCTAGAATAGCGCCATACTATGTAGCAGTATTTCCCCTCGTATCAGGGTCCAAGGAGGAGTACCAGCGCATAAAACACATTGCTTGGAACATATACCGCGGCCTAATAGCGGCCGGTATTCCCGCATACTATGATGAGGAAGGAAGCATAGGTAGAAGATATGCTAGAGCGGATGAGATTGGGGTACCGTACGCCATCACGGTGGATTATGAGACAATTAAGGACAACACCGTTACTATAAGAGATAGGGATACCAAACAACAAGAAAGAATAAGCATCAGAGACATATACGACTACATCACGAGTAAAACAGGGCTTAAGAACCTATGGCTTGAACTCCTCGATAAAGAATTAAATAAGGTGTAGATTTATCTTTACTTGACTAGTAGCAAGCATAAAGAATAATCATTCTAAAAACACCCGTTCGGAAAGGGGATATACATGTCTGAAAAAGAGAAGACCACACAGGAACAACAGGATACGAAAACGCAGAAGATAGACATTAAGAAACTAGTCTCAATAGTTCCGCCCGCCAGCGAGCTGAGAAGAAGACAGAAACTACTACGTGAGAAAAGGATCAGGATAAAATATGATGAAAGCCTTCCTGAAGGCGCAGCCAAAATACCCAAGGATCTCGCTAAAATGCTTGGAATCAATGATGGCGACAAGATAGAGATCGTTGTTGCCGGAAAGAAGAAATTCGTCTTCACAGCGACAATAATAGATGAAACAGGAACAAACTACGTATACGTGTATCCCGCCGAGCTCGAGGAAAAAGGAGTTGCAGATAATAGTATAGCAACTCTTAGGAAATACTCCGGGACATGAACATGATAGATCAGTCACAGATAAACGATATAATTATAATTCTAAGAGATCTAGTCAAAGATTTCGATAAGACAATAGATCAAGCTAAGCTAGTCAAAGGAAAAACGCTAGGTGGAGATTTTTCATCAACTACATACTTGGCGAGAAAAATATCTGTTCTTGTTAAAAAATACAAGAAAGTCCTCAATACGCTCCAAGAAATCGATCTAAGTGCAGCGGACGAACTGAGCCGAAAATACATCTACACATATAAGCTATACATAGAAACCGTTAGTCTCCCCTACATACGCGACCTAATCTTAGAGATTAGGGAAATTATCTCGAATAAAAAAGAACAAGACCCTGTGTCCGACAAGGCAATAAATGAGCTAATTCGAGAAATAGAAGAAATTAATTTATCCTAAGCTAGACTGGAAACCCTTTTCTCATTATAATCATCTATTATACCAACTACTCTACCCCAAACATACCTTGATGATATCCCGACGATCTTGACCATTGCTTTAGAACCGTCTAGCGATTCATCCAATTTATCCTTGATAAATATGGTTGGACCGTGCATTACTGGGTAGCCATACCATTTCATGTTCTCCTTATTCAGAATAAGGTATGCTTCCAGGGTCTTGTCAAGTAGTTCTTTTTTCCTTTCATAGTTGAACTTGTTGACACGTTTTTTCAGTATTTCAATTATTTCCCTATACTTATCTATTCTTGGCTTAAGCTTTTCGAAAGCTGTGCGTGGTAATGGTGTGTACTTGTATAATGTTATTTTCTCGACGCCTACGTATCTAAGCTTATCAATAATCTCAAGTGTTTTCCTATAAGTTCTGAACCCTTGATATGGTAGTCCATACATTAGGTAAACATAGGGTCTGAGGCCGTGGTTGCTAAGAATCTTACATGCTAGAACAACTCTTGCAGGGTCTGCTGGTTTCCCTATGAGCATATTGTATTCTTTATCGCCTGTTTCAAGCCCTATATGAATAGTTGTACCTTTTATATATCTCTCAAATATTTTTGCAACCCTTGTATCAACTAGGCATGCCTTAATGTTTTCGATGAAGATCTTAACTTTTCCTCTTCTAACCTCATCGATCTCATATATTCTCGAAAACAAGTTCTCAATAGCATCATAGTTAGGTGGCGGATTGCATGGATCAGTAAGAGGATCAGGATGTACGAGTTCCTCCCTCATGTAATCGAGAAAATCGGGTGCACTCAAAACAATTCTTTCAGCACCGTTATCTATAAGCTCCTCGATCTCAGAGACTATGGACTCAATACTTTTCGAACGCGGTGGGCCGAAAAGTGATGGAACGCTGCAAAAACCACAGCCTGGGGGAATTTGTGCAGGGCAATATAGTTTTGCCCTGGGCGTTCCGTTAATGCAGACATTGCAGTCTATACATCCGAGGATTCTTAGTCTCGGTCTCATAAAATTACTGCATCCACGTGTAACTTCAACATATATTCTTAGAAACCATGGTTTATCGTATGATAACCCTATTTTTGTCCAGGGTTTTAATCTATTAAGAACTTCTTTGGGTGTACGGATACTTGCGCTAGTGAGCTCTATTTTGCCTTTATGCATATATGCTAGTGCCGGGATCCTCGATAACTCCGGTGGATCATCAATGATGTCGATAACGTCGCTGGTGAAGAGTTTTTCGATCGGTATCTCTCCTTCCCCTATTACTACTAGATCTGCTAGCCTATTCCCTAGTATATATTCATAATCATATGATGCAGGACCACCGACAACAATCTTTGCCCTTTTATTATAATTCGATACAGCGTCCCTGATCTTTTTCAGAGCACCAAGATCCTGCGACATGACCGATACAAGTATTATTTGAAAGTTCTTGGCAAGTTTTTTGTTAGCCATGAACTTCTCGTAACTGAGTAAGAGCACATCGTGGCCTGTAGACTCTATTATTCCAGCGACTATTCTAGGCCCTGCTCCTACTACATCGAATGTTGAGTATCTCTTCCCCTTGTATCGCGCTAATGCATCAATTACTAGTGCTCTGACCAAAACACACTCCCATTATCCCTGTACGGGTATATCGATTCTATAGGTATCCCTTATATATCCCTGATACTTGGATAATGTATTAATCGAGGTGTCATCCGTGGCCGAATACAGTGCCAACGAATCATTAGCGGAAATGCATATTCACGAGAGCTTAACGAATCTAGCGAGACTTGCGAGCGATGTATTTAGATCTTTTAACGAGATTGTAGTGAATATCAGGGAGAACACTGATTTCCAGAGACTCTACACTAAGCTACGTGGACTTAAGGACAATGTCGAAGATAATAGGATAATGTTCATGGAATACCTGGTTAGACTAGGTGATGCTGTAGCGAATAGGAACCTCTACATAGATTTGGCGCTAAAAATAGATCGCTCTACACAGCTACTCGACGGCGCATCATATAGGCTTGCACTATATAGGACTAAGGGCTTAAACGTCGACGAAGAGTTATTTGGATTACTAAAAGAGATAGCGGCTGCACTAATAGCAGAATATGATAGCTTCTGCGACGGATTATCTAAGCTCAGAGTTGACCCTAAGAAGGCACTGCAGAAGGTTAAGAGCATCAATGATCTTGAGGGCAGGATAGATGAGCTCTACAGACATATAACGTTCACGCTCTACTCGAAATACGCTGATAATATTGTCGGCCTAATGGTGTTAAAAGACGCTGTCGACTTTATGGAGAATACTGCCGATACCATAAAGGAGCTCGGTGAGGATCTACGCTATCTGGCACTACAGAGAGCGCTCATTGCTTAGACGAGCAAAACAGTAAGTGTAAGGGTTACCTACTCTATAACAGGGTAATCGTTCCGGATTATAGATGTGCGAATAAACTATACTGGGAACTAGGCTACTATGGCTCATTTCTAGGTGTAGCCAAACCTAGAAACAAGAACATACAGGCTCCCCTAGAACTTTCAATGCTCGAGGCCTTGTTCCTCGCCGAAGAAAATGTTTTAGAGATATACTCTGGTACTAGAAGGCTAGGTATTGACGAGCTAATGAATTATTCATCAAAAGTTATCCCGAGGTTTGAACAACTATATCATGTCTATAAGGATCTGAGAAAACGAGGATTTGTGGTTAGAAGAGGACTGAAATTCGGGTGTGATTACCTAGTTTATCGTTTCGGCCCAGGAATAGATCATGCTCCTTATGGCGTACATGTTCATGATTCTCGTGAATCAATTGATCCTATTGAAATAGTGAGAATGGGTAGATTGCTTCACAGTGTTAGAAAGAAGCTTATCCTTGCAATAACTGATCGTGATGGGATCAAGTACTTGTTGTTCACATGGTGGAAGCCTTAACTAGATCATGTGAGTAGAGATAATTAATAATAGTCTCCCTACGAGATAATAGTATGGTGTCAAATAATAATGAGATCAAAAATGTACTGCGCCTCTATACTAGGTGAAAAAGGCATTGCCCAGGCAGTACAACCCATATCATAGAGATTACCGGCGACCATATAGACGAGAAGGGAGAGGAGAGCATTTCAGAAAACCTAGGGCTCTAAAGCCCCAATATCCTATGCCACTAGGGGTGCAATGTAATCCGTTATGCCCATTCTTCGTATGTACTAAGAGAGCGAAAGTAATAGTAAACAAATCATATCGTGGCAAAATAAAGAAGGTTGCTTACTGCCGGCTAACAGGGAGTGAATGCATAGGTGCTGAATGCAAGTATGCTACGTGCAGAATAAACTCTATGTTACCCGATGGGAAATGTGCTAAGGCCCTCGAGAAAACACGGAAAGAGGTCAGTGATGAAGAACTGTTTAGAGAAATGGAGGAGATTGAGGACTACGATATAGATGAGTTCAGATAGCTTTCCACCGCCGATAAATATTGTGCTCTACGCCGAGAACATCGAGTATCTTGCCAACGATAAAGTCGATCAGATCTTTTAGTTCTCTCGGTTTATGATAAAATCCCGGTGAAGCCGGTAGAATTATGGCTCCAGCTTCTGCAAGCCTATACAGATTACCAAGGTCTATCCGGGATAATGGTGTTTCTCTGATAACCAGTACTAGTCTTTGTCTTAACCTAATAATGGATGATGCGGTGCGGAGTAATAGGTTATCCTGTATACCATGCGATAGCTTCGCGGCTGTGTTGAGGCTACAAGGAACAATAACCATATCGTGGTTTACCAGGTTACTGGAACTGGCGAGCGGTGAATCCATGTCTTTCTCGCTAAAAACAGGTATTCCCCTCTTTTCAGCATAGGTTGAAACAGGATACCCTATTTCGTACGCGGCTATTTTGCGCGCATAACTTGTCTCGATAACATATATTCTATCATATTTCTTCCTCAACAAATCATCGTAGGCTATGAGTCTATGGGCGTATATAGTGCCGCTAGCACCACTAATTCCGATGATCAATCCTTTTTCCAATATTATCCCTCAAACCCCTGTATGATCAGACCTGCGCGGGCTCATCATGTATTGTTTTCTCAGCCCTTTCGAGCTACAT
>JAMOVL010000059.1 GCA_027067785.1 Desulfurococcales archaeon
GTATACAGGTATTCGGTATTAAATAATAATCTTTATTTAAACAATCTCTATCCGCATAGTAGTCTTAAATATTAGATGATGATATGCAGATATGGTTGAAGAAAAACGGTATGGATAGGTGATTGATACGTCGAGGCCAAACCGTGATAGGATCGTTAAGAAAATGGCCGAGCTGATGAAGGCGGGCGCCGTCATGCTCCCCGAGACATGTCCTGTCAAAGGATGTAATCTCCCATTGTTCAGGCTTAAATCGGGCGAAATAGTATGTCCTGTTCATGGGAAAATAGTTGTTGTTAGTAGTGAGGAGGAAGCCGCTGAGGTTACTAAGAAGTACGGGTTAGCAGGTGTTCTCGATAAGCTTGAGGACTATGTTATCAGAACTATTGATTCGATGATAGGGGAAGTATCTGACCCGTCGATCCTTATCGAATGGCTTGAAGTGGTTGAGAGGATAGAACGGATCAAGAAGATAATCAAGGAGAAAACTAGAGGTCAACGCCAAGGCTCTCAATGACTAGTTTCTTGACATCCTCATATACTTCTTCGAAACTTCTAGAGGCATCTACCATTACGAGAAGGCCCTTATCGACTAGGTACAAGTAGTTCTGTCTAACTTTTTCGAGTAATTCTAGTTTTTCGTACTCGGGAAACCTGGACGATAAGCCCTGCCTCCGTTTCAGCCCTAGCTCAGGGTCTATGTCGAGATAAACCGCTATGTCTGGTTTTCGCGCATATTTGTTGATCTCTAGAACCCATTCTATAGGGGCGCCCATTGCTCCCTGATAGGCGGCGCTACTATAGTAGTAGCGGTCACAAACAATTATTTTACCTGTCCGGATTGCTGGTTCTATAACGATCTTGTTATGTAGGAGCCTGTCGGCTGCATAGGTTAGTGCGTCTAGGAAGGCTGTTCTGTAATTCCTGTATTCATTCTTTAATATTTTAACATATAATGTGTTGTAGGGCTCGTATGTGTAGATCACATCGTATCCGTTCATCTTGAGTTCCTTTATTAATCTGTATGCTATACTGGTTTTCCCGGCCCCATCGATTCCTTCGAGGACAACTAGTTTTCCATTATTCAACTATGAGCACCTCTCTACTGCTTTCGTGAAGTATAATTGATTGTTCTTTCTTCTTAACATGTTTTACTAATTCTTCGTATTCTTGTTTGACTATGAATAATGGTATGTCTGCAAGTATTGCTCCGGCTATTAGGATTGGTTCGGCCTCTTGAACGATCATACAGGCTGGGGCGTGTCCATAGTATTTGAGCCCATATATTATATACGTGCCCACGGTCGAGCCTCTTGTTCCGGGAAATATGAGGGTTTTTCCGCCGATGTATATGTTTTCAGATGTTCTCCCAGTCCTAGGGTTTACTTCTCCGAAGAAGCTGATCTTATGATCTATTATCACTGCTTCGGCCTTACAGTAGCCGTCCACAATGATTTTATCGATCCTTATGGCTCTCAATACTCTCAACCAATAATGTTGTTTAGACTTGCTAGGCGGACGTCTAGTCTGTGTAGTTTTCTTAGATAAAAGAATGCTTTACCGCTATTAGTTACTATGATGTCTGGCCTATACTTGAACTGAGCTACTACAGGGCATGTTCCCGTGATTACTTCTATTATGTTCTTATCTCTGAGAACTTCTAGTTCTCTCTGGAACATGGATGATACTAGTGGTGGTATTGAAAGAACTATTTTGCCTCTTAGCTTATCACGTTTTTTCTCGAGAAGCTTGATAATACTGTGAAATTCTGTGGCTGATAGGTGTGGGCAACCAATGTATGCCAGACTGTATTTTCCCCCTTTCCATATGTTGTCCTTATATGTTCTAAAGAGATCTCTTTTACTAATCGTTATTTTGTCATCTATGTCTTCGATATAGGTTTTTCGAGGGGTTAGGTCTTTGATTACTATGAGTGCGTGGCTACCTGTCGCTGCTGCTGATGCCAATAGTAGTTTTACGTCTTGTATTCTCGGCGTTGTAGGTAGATCTATCATGGGTATTTCGTCGATGTTTTCACCTATCCATAGGCCTAGGAGGCTTGCGGTTATATCATCTAGTTTATCCTCGTACTTGATCAATGTCTTGACCCGTCGTTCTTCAAGCCTATGTAGTCCTGCATTATAGATGTATCCTGTTATGGATGCTAGGAGCGCTATTGGTCCTCCTTCTCTATTGGTTCTTGCCCCGTAGAAACTGTTGGCCATTGCGACAGCGTTGCTTTCTCCCCATGCGAGATGTTCGTGTGGTGATGGTGGTCTCAGCATGTATGGGAGACAAGTATATGTTGGTTTTATCTTCATTTTTTCCAGGGCTTTGTTGACGAGGAGTTGTTGTTCTAGGTAACCTTGATCTATGAGTGTGGATTTGCCTGCGAGATCTATACATGTAGGGTTCGATGTAGTGTATACTGTGGTTTCAGCACCGTTTTCGGCGAGTTCTTCCAGGAATTTTAGGCCAGGTTCGCCTATGTTTGTATAAGATATCCCGGATACATGGGCATGCCTTATCATTATTAATTTATCGGCGCCGAGTGCTTCTCCGACTTTTACTATTACCTTTAGGGCCTTCGCCTTTACCCAGCCTTCTTCTCCACCTAGTATTCTTTCCTGCTCAGGTGTGAGGTACATTAGCTGGGCTTCACCATCCTGTACTTGGTCCATGGCTCTGATAATGGTTTTGTCGCGTCAATGATTACTTTATCGCATACTCCTTCATCACACCGGGGATCTAGTGTGCTTCCCCTAGTTTTCCTGATTATGTGGATGTCTTCTCCGGGTTTTACACGGGTTGCTATCGCCCATTCAATCATGTAGGGATCATCTATGTCTATATCATGGTCTACTATGACCGCTAGCTTAGCGCTGGGATGAGCGGTGAAAGCTGCCATGCCGGCGTTGACGGCTTCTCCTTCTCTAGTCTTCTCTATCGAGACAACAATGTGTAGCCATGAAGAACCGCCTGGGGTGAGCCTGACGGATTTTACGCCGGGAACAGTTTTCTTGACGCTTTCATATATGAGTGGTTCTTTCGGGAAGCCCATGAACACGTAGTGTTCATGGTAGCCTGGCACTATGGCGTGGATTAATGGTTTGTGATTGGTGTTGATATATATGGCGTCTACTTCTAGAACTGGTTGGAGTCTCTTCTTATCGGTCATTCTAAGTATGT
This sequence comes from Desulfurococcales archaeon, assembly GCA_027067785.1. Classification (GTDB taxonomy): domain Archaea; phylum Thermoproteota; class Thermoprotei_A; order Sulfolobales; family Desulfurococcaceae; genus JAADCY01. The sequence goes on from JAMOVL010000059.1 coordinate 3,187, forward strand.
CTACGAAGGGGCCTTCCCATGCTTTCTCCTTTGTTATCCTTCCTTCTATTACGACGGAGGCGTTTACAGGTATTTTTAGGCGATGAATAGGTGTTGTAGTGATCCTGTTATCGCCTGTTATCCATGCATATATGTCTAGCTCGTATTTTCCGAAAGGAGGGCTCGTCGCAGCTGCTAGTTCGAATACGGGGTGCGGCCCCAGGATTATGGCTACGGGTGTGTCTTCTCCTTTCTCCATGTGTTTCTCTACTATGTAGTGGAGGTGTCGAGGCACTATTCTGAGTGTGGCTCTCCGAGGCCCTAGCCTCATGATCCTATGTATGCTGGCGTTGTGGATATCGCCTAGTTTTGCCACTACTATTGATCCTGTGAGATAGTATCCTCCGTCTTCTCGGTAGAATTTTATGAATGGTATGTCTTCTAGGCTGCCTTTGTACTCCTTATAGCTTTCTTCGAAGGATACGATGGTGTATTTTGGCTGGGGACTGTTGATTGCCTCTATGTATTTTTTGTAGAGGTCTGTATCGTTATCTACGCTGAATATCCTGTACAGGTCTTTTCTCGTGGTGAGTATGTTTGAATAGCAGGGTATGTTGGTGTTTTTTACTCTGTATATGTATAGGGTGTGTGGGTTTTCGCTTGTTATACGTGTAATAGTGTATTCGGGATCTATTGTTCCGAGATCTATGGTTTTCTTATCGGGTATGAGGCGTAGTGCGGGATGGGTTTTCATTTCTAGAAGCACCTAGATCTAGATCTCAAGCGGTGTTTCATGGTATTCTTCTGTGAGCTTGTATCTTGAGAGCCTGATTATGCATGTATTTATTGTGTTCTTTGTTTTTAGATAGATTATCTTATTGGCGAAGTCTATTTTCTCTATTATTGCTGGCTGGTCTGATGTATCGCTTATCAATGCTGCATAAGCGTTTTTCTCGAATCCTGCTGTGTAGTATCTTATTCTCTGTACGCCGAAAGCGTTTTTCAGTAGGTCTAGGCGCTGGTTCCTGATAGGTTCTTGGAACACCATGTATAGGGTGTCGGGTGTTTTTGTGGCGTAGACTGGTTTTACACCTATTACTTCTTTGATTAGCTCGGGATCTACTGGTGCTCCGTAGAATAGTGGGTGTCCTGATATGATTGTCTTCGTCATATTGATCCTAACTGGTTTTCCGCCGTCGAGGTATTCCTTGTATTTTTCTGCTCTTAGGTAGCGTCTGTCTTCTCTGCTTCTCTCCCTCTTGCTAGGGGGTGGTTTGATCTTGTGTATTCTTATACCTAGTGAGGAGTATTTGTTGTATATCTCGTAGAGCTGATCCCCGATTACGACCAGGTGGTCTGGCCTTATTTCTTCGATTAGTGTTGACTTGTATATTGTCGCGTATGTATCCATTACCCAGCCATCCGTATCTATTATTACGGGTGTCTTATTGTCTCTTAGAGCCGTATTGATCAATTGTTTTATTGATTGTATTATTTGGAACATGTGTCCTTGAGGCTTTATGTCGCCTATGAATTTCATCGCGTATGGTTTGAGCGTTCTCATCCATAGGGTTTTTGAGTCTGGATATGATAAGCTGATGAAGCCCGGTGGGCCTATGTCTGCTTGTCCGACGTCTCCGTCGATGACTGCTGGTTTTTCCCCGTTGTTGAGTGCTGTATTGGATAATAGTATTGATACTGATGATTTACCTGAGTCTACTTGTCCTATTACCATGACTATTCGTGGCTTGGCCTTGATGATTTCCTCGGCTGTTTTTCTCCATTCTAGGTAGGGGTCTTCTTGGTCCGCGGCTTGTATTGTGCCTTGGGATGCTAGGTTTGCTTCGAGGATTGTTTCTTCTAGGGCTAGGACTGTATAGCTTCTGAGTCTGTGTACGATGATTTTTTCTCCGGTGCTGTAACGGGCTCCTAGTACTTCTACTTGGCCCTTGGTGATTCCTAGTGCTGCCGGCCCGAATACTCTTAGGAGTTCTCCTTTCTCGAGATGTATTCTCGGCATCTAGACTGTTACCTCGAGGCCTTTTCTCAGTGCTATTGATAGTGCGGCGTATGCGTCCTTGTTCCTATATGGTTTGAGCATGGTTTTTATTCTCTCGATGATTTCTCTGGCGCCGTTCTTCGGGGTTGTCTTGGACTCGTCTACTAGTTCTACCGTTATATCGGTCATCGCTTGTTTTAGGCTGTACGCTATTCTCCATCCATTGTGGCATTGTCCTATGCGTACTCTGATTGTTTGGAACGGGTACTCTCTCTTTATCCGCTTTATTTCTTCGGGTAGGGTTTTATCTGTTCTTAGTCTCTTCATTTCTAGGATTTCGGAGTCTCCTAGTACTATTATGTAGGGTGTTGGCCCGGGGTCTACGCCGACCAGGATCTCGTTGTATATGTGTTTCATCCTGGTCAGTAGTATTGCTTTTTCGAGTGTTTTGGCCTCGTGTAGTGGGTCGTAGATTATCTCTATGTCTTTTCTGCTTGTTACTTCTTCTATGAAGCGCTCGTAGTCCGTGTAGAATACGCTGTAATAGGGTATTTTTTCCGGTGTATAGTATAGGGTGTAGGGTATCCTCCTAGTTCTTAGTCTTTCAAGTGTTTTCATAAACCATCTTGGATCGTATATTGCCAGTACTAGTGTTCTGTATCTCGGCGTGTTCGTGGCCAGTTCTTCCACCCTTTTTCTCTCCGGGGTTTCTTGGGGCTATAATCCTTTATATTGTATCATCTATTTTTATCCCTGTGTGACTGCGTGTGTTGGTGGTGCTGTGATTATTGGGTGGCGCGCGGGCTGTTACTGGATGGGGTGTTCTTGATGATCTCATTGGTTCTCCTCCGCGCGCCGTTTTGTTCTATGGTGAGGCTGGTATTGGTAAGACTAATATGTTGTTGTGGATTGCTAGGCGGGTTTGTAGGGGTGGTAGGCCCTGTATCTATATTAGTACTGAG
>JAMOVL010000060.1 GCA_027067785.1 Desulfurococcales archaeon
GATCATTTCTCTAAGGTACTTATCACTATATCTCTGGCTCAACTGGGTGTAGGAGGCTATTCTGTGCCTAACTATTTGGTGGCTTGTAACACGACTGCAGGTTATCTCAAATGAATAAATGCTATGTTCTAGCGGTGATCCATGGCCGCGTAGTATTAGTTCTTGGATCCATTTCCTGATCTCATCTTCTCCCATTTTCTGCCTAATTTTTTCCACAGGTTTATGCGATACGGTTAGTTTTGATGCAATAGCTATTAGCTCAGGGGCTTCGGGAAGATAAGATATTAGACTTACAGCTGGTTTATAATGGTTCATAAGGTAACATGCCTCTTAATGATCACTTGGAAACCAGTCATTTTTCTAACATATGTTGCTACATCCTCTAGTTCGTCTGGTTCTGGATCACAGTATTCGCTACACCATTCTTTATCTCTAGGATCTGTTACGGGATAGCCTAGGAGAGGCTGTACGATAACATAGGTCTTACGATGGTTCTTGATTATTGATAGTGCTTCAGATATGTCTTCAAGATATTCTTTAGTATTAACCAGTTTTCGGGGAACGGGTATGCGTAGCTCTAGCGGTATATCACTATCCTTGACGAGCTCTAATCCTTTGAGGAACATTTCCCATAACTTATCCGAAGTCCTTATGTCATGGCCGTAGAGAATCCTGTGCGGCGATTTTAGATCGGTTGCTATGTGGTCGATTAGGTTTTCCTCTATAAGTTTCTTTAGAGGATTCACGAGTGTTAGATTTGTGTTAATACTGATCCTCACACCGATCTCTCTGATCTTTCTCAGAAAATACGATAGTGGGATGAATTGTATTATGGGTTCCCCTCCAGTTATATGTAAGTAATCGATCAAGTTCTTCGTGGTTTTAACATGCTCGACTATATCATTCATATCTAGAGGCCTACAGAATAGCTGGTCGTTAACTGCTAAATGCCAGTTATGACAAAATGGGCATCTTAGATTGCATCCGCATAGCCACAGTGTGAAGGTAACGCTCTTATATACATCTACCATACTTATCGATTTCCATCCGGAACCATATAGATAGCCTGTATTATGAGTGCTTGGCAAATGCAGTGATTTTGTAATTGTCTCCAAACTAGATTACCTTATTTACTCATGTTGAATCCTAATTCTTGTCGCACGGGATAAAAATGGTTTAGAAATAGTGTTTTCTAGTCCAGAACTCTCTTCTTCTGTACGGGTTCCAGTTCTTTAGCGGTCTATAATATCCTATGATTCTGCTCCATATCTCGACGTTTTCGTACCCGCACGCGGGGCATCTCCTATATAGTCCAGTGAATGTCCTGTTGCACTTGGGGCAGTGTGTTATCGCTGGTGTATAGCTCCAGTATATTAGGTCTGTCTGAATCAGTCTCTTAGTGAGTTTAGCGAGTGCTTCGGGATCCGGTTCTTCTCCTAGGAATATATGCATCATTACCCCGCCCGTGAAGTGCTTCTGTACCCTGGCTTCTATCTCTATCCTGTCTGCAAGCTCTAGTTCACCATAGTATGGTGCTATACTAGTGCTGTAGATCGGATTGTCCGGATCGCTTAGATAATCTGTTACTTCGGGGAATCTCTCAACGTCTTTAATAGCTAGTTTTGCCGCAGCGCTTTCTCCAGGTACTTCCTCCACGTTCCATGGTGTTCCTGATTCTTTCATCCATTCCCTCGCTTTAGCTACGGCGTACTCGACCATTTTCTTCATGATCTCCGTCGCACGTAGCCAGTCCTTCTTGCTTCCCTCCCACCATAGCCTCGGCTCTCTCATTAGTATTGCTGCTGCTTCCGGTAATCCCAGGATACCTATGGTGTTGAAGTGACTGCTTGGGAACTCCGTGAGATACTCTTTGATCATCATGTACATTCCGGGGTATCTGGACATCAGTGTAACATATCTCTTCCTGAACCAGTCCTCGCTCTTCTTCACCAGTTCGAGTACATGATCGTATATTTCCCAGAACCTTGTATCGTCTCCTCTGGATTCCAGCGCTATACGTGGCAGGTTTATTGTTGTCACATTAACACTACCAGTTACATCAGGCATTGCCCATAGGCCGCCGAATCTCTGTTTCTCTATCGCCTTTAGGCTCTCCTCATGTATTTCCTCGAGATCCTTCTTTATACTGAAATTGAGGCCTAGCCCCTTGGGCTTACCATTATATGCGTAGAGTAGTTCGTTACGGTCGATGTTTATTCTGCAGCACATAGCAAAGCTTGCATCTGGGTCCACGACCCTGGTATTCAACCAGTAGAAGCTACCTCTACGGGCGGCCGTTTTGAATATTGCCTCGTACACCTCGGAGTCCTCCCAGATCATCGGAGCCGTGGCCATCAGTGTTGGTATCGGAAACGTGAATGGCTGGCTGAAAGTATCTCCCTCATACAGTATATCAGTTAGTGCAAGCAGGAACTTCTTTGCTTCTTTTTTATAGTTTCCGAGAGGCTCTATCTCCTTGCCATCATATATGGCGTAGTCTCCCTCGAGCATTTTCCTTGGAGCATCAAGTGTTACCGTGAAATTAGTGAAGGGTGTCTGCATGCCTACACGTGTGGGGTAGTTTAGATTGAAGATGAGCCTCTGTATGTTCTGTTTTATCGCACGGTATTCGAGATTTTCCTTTCTAATAAATGGTCCCGCGTACCACTCCACACTACTGAAAGCCTGGGCACCGGTGAAGTAGTGCTGCAACGTTATCAGGTAATTCGCTATATGATCAACATATGTGTCGAAGTGACGTGCAGGCCTAGAAACTATGGTAGGTGTTTTCAATCCTTTCTTAAGCATTCTCGATACACTATGTCCTGTACAGTACGGAATATAGAGGCTGTGCGGTAGTTTATGGATATAGATATATCCTTCAAAATGGGCCTGCAGTAATTCTCTCGGAAGCAATGATAATAGTTCTCTCCTCATATATGTCTCGAGTAAATATGAGAAGAAACCAGTAGGCCCCATATACCTGTTAGCGTTCTCATTGACATCTATACTGTTCCATTTAGCATACTCGACGATAGGGTCGCGCTTCGGGATAATCTCTTCGCGCTTTTCAACAACACTAGTCATAACTACCTCCTCCTTCTATAGAAGGTATTGAATAGTATTACCATTTAATTGTGCCGGACATTTTAATATTGTATGAATTACAGAACAGATTTAGCATATTAAAATATGATTTAATTTAATTAAATCTGTATCAATAATTAAAACATGTAAATAGTTAATTAAGTAGTTTTGGCTAATGATGATAATTTTTCTAATCCATACAATCATTATATGAATATAACGATATCTATCAGAGGGGGATACATAAGTATCTGCAATGGTTTCGTCTAATCCGGCCCTAGTCATGGGGGCAGTGATGTGATCCCGAATAATCTGCCCCTCATCTTTTCTCCTTTAACATATTAATTATCTGTCATTTAAATGTACTGGGTATTTAATATTGTACAGATCCTAGAACAGATTACTCATATATAATCTAATTCAAACAGCGTGCAAAACTACATTGTCCGATCATGGGATAATACCAAGTATTTTTTCAGCGGCATAGGAGATTCTTGACGCGACAACCCATGAGTTTAACGGTTTTTTGTATATAGACCATTTGTGATTAGCCATGGATAGTATTTCTTCACTAAAATCACCGTGGGGAAATCCCCCTATTCCTATAGCGTATTTATTATTGATTGCTGTTGATACTATTTTTTCCGGGCTCATAACCTCTCCTTTTTCCCATAGTAGTATCAGTCCGTTACAGCCTATGTTCTTTAGGAGTTTTTCTAGTGTTATTGTTTTTATATAGATTAATGGGTTATCGGATGTGGGAGGTACTTTTCCATGTTTAAATAATTGTTCGAACAATCCTACAAAACGGTTATAGTTCCTCGGAATCCTGGTTGATGGATCAATGAATATTACGTGACCGGGATACGTGTGTACATATACTTCCAGCATACCCTCCTTGTTCAGGGGGCTTTCCAAAAGCTCTAGGAGGGTTGTATGGACGATATCGGGCCGGCCACGTTTCTCCCTATCTTTTAGTTCTCTCATGGCATGATAGTGTAGCGATACATCGAGCAGTGTTTCCCCAGGCTTTTTTCCTCTTCTTTTAGCGTTTTTAACTACGGCTGGATGCTTCCATAGTTCTCGCGGCACGGTTTCAAGCGCTGATTCCAGCAATATTATTTTTATCCTGTCCATATCTGCACACCCTACTAGGATTTCAAAATTATATTACATATACTATTATAAGGAGTATGGGGCCTAGCAGATGAAGTGGAAAAATAGAGTAAGATTGATGAAGGATCTTGCCCGTCAGAGAATTGTTTTGCTTTACAAACTGGCTCTGATCGAGGCCAGGCGTAAAAGATACTGGTTAGCCAGAAGATATGTAGAGCTAATCATTAGAGTAGCACATAAAGCTAGAATAAAACCACCTAGATATATTAGGAGAGGATACTGTAGAAAATGCCATATACCCCTAATACCGGGGTTAACTGCAAGAGTACGAATAAAGAGTGAGGGTAGAAGAGGATCGAGGGTTGTCGTGACATGCCTGATGTGCGGGTGGAAGAGAAGGTATATGATAAAGACGAGATCAAAAGGCAGATCAAGAAAAGAATATGTGGAAAAACCGATATCCAGCTAGGTAAATCAGGGATAACGGAAGGCTTCATTAATGAAGTAAAAAGAAGACTTAAAGCACAGGGCGTCGTCAAGATAAGAATACTTAGATCATACCTCAGATCCGGCGAGAATAACAGGCGTGAAATAGCTAGAAAAGTAGCAGAGATAACAGGAGCAAGACTTATAGAAGTAAGAGGAAATACTTTCATACTCGCATTAAAAGGAAGAAATAAAAATGCTAAAACTACATTGGAAAATCCGATTAGAAGAGGGGAAAGATAATGGTAACAGCACTCGAAGTACCAGCTGACAGGCTTATTGAGCGACTAGCAGTATATCTAAAGAACAATGTACCACAGGTAAAGCCGCCTGAATGGGCATACTTCGTAAAGACGGGTGCTCACAAGGAGAAGCCTCCAAGCGATCCAGACTGGTGGTACTACAGAGCGGCTAGCATTCTGAGAAAACTATACAAGTCATCAGAGCCTATCGGAATAGAGACTTTCAGAACAATATATGGTGGTAGAAAGAACTATGGCTCTGCACCAGAACACTTTGTTAAGGGCAGCGGCAGTATCGTGAGGAAAATCCTCCAGCAACTAGAACAGGCTAGACTGGTAAGAAAGGTTAGAGGTAGGGGGAGAATACTTACTCCGCAGGGCAGGGCTCTCCTAGATAGAATAGCTTTCGAGATAATGATCGAGCTGGTCAAGGAACAGCCCGAGCTAGCAAAGTACTTGCCGGTCAATATACGTAATAAGGTCCTTAGGAAGTAGTATTTACCGGTGTTAGAAAATGGCCGAAGGATATGATGCCGATCTCGAAGAGCTCAAGCGCAGGAAACTAATGGAGTTACAGAAGAAGATGGAGGAGGAAAGACAGCGTAGATTACAAGTAGAGGCTATGCTCCGCAAAATAATGACTCCCGAGGCGCGTGAGAGACTGTCTAATCTGAGACTCGTAAAACCCGAACTAGCCTCCCTTGTCGAACAACAAATCATCGCGTTAGCCCAGGCCGGAAGACTTCCTATCCCTGTTACCGATGAATTATTGAAAACCCTTCTAGCTCAGATATATGAGCAGACACATAGGGAAACACGTATACGTATTATTAGAAAGTAGGTGAACAAGTATGGCCCACTATAAGCCGCTCGCACGTAAGCTTAGGCTCGCAGCAGCTTACAAGTCAAATGCTCCTGTACCTATATGGGTAAGTATTAGGACGCGCCTCAAAGTAAGAAGAGGCATGAGGAGAAGACACTGGAGGAGAAACAAGCTAAAGGTATAACGATGAGCCCAGGTGGGTTATTATGAGTGAAGAAGGAAAGATCGTGAAATCAATACATGTCATTCCCCTTAAACGTGTATACTGGGGTAGGAGAACAAATAGGGCTGATAGAGCTATTAGACTAATCAGGAAATATGTTGCGAGAC
>JAMOVL010000061.1 GCA_027067785.1 Desulfurococcales archaeon
CTCACCGGATCGTATGCTACAATGCTATACGTCAACCGCTGAAACCTCCATTAAACCTACACTCGTATAATATGTAGTCTACTATTATATTGTAGTTGCCATATAGAATTTAACAACATACAAATAATAAAGAATAGTAAATAATCAGGAGAATGAGGCCCCTGTATTATACCTACTTGTTCTAGGATTTCTCCTCAACGGGTACTTTATGGCTGAATGCCTGCATGCTCATCCATCCTATTATGCCTGATGCAAGGAATAACGGTAATGATACAAGTTCTCCCGCCAATGCTTTGAAGATCCCTGCTACTGCAAACCCGATGGCTACCGCCAAGAATACTGCTCCTGCCACGGTATCTCCTTTTCTCCTTCTGAGCACTATCTTCCTACCAGTAACAGAAATTGGTTTTCCACACAATGGGCATCTAACAATACTTATCTTAGCACCGCACAGCGGGCAAGTACTGATGCCGAGTGGTAGTTTCTTACCGCAAGAAGGACAAGTTATTGTTCTGAGACTCAGGTCTCTACCGCACCATCCGCAACTTAGTTTTTCCCCTTTAACAGCCCTTACTATGTTGTCGAGAACTGCTGATATTAGCTCCTTCTTATCCGAGAACACTATCATTATGAGATTAGCGCCTAGATAAGCGATCCCGGTATTCCTGCCCGTAATGCTAATACTAGTCCAATAAATCTCCTCGCCACCGATATCCATGGTGTTAGTTAAGACATTCCTTAAATCAACTGCCAACGCTATCATTTTCTCAGCATCGTCTTCTTCTAGATCTTTGCTCCAATAAACAGGGAATCCTTCCTCGGCAACAATGTAGCTTATACCATCAATGCTCTCCAAATACTTGTTTAAAGCATCTATATCAATTGAAGCATGGGCACTCATTTCTTAACGCCTCATTACACATTGTATAAGAATATTCTACCTCCCCAGACAAGGATTAATTGTTGTATTGAATAAAAAGAATGGATTATTTCTGCTTAGCGGTCAGCGTTGATTACCTTATCGTTACCTTTACGACTAATGGTTCATCGGCGCTTTTCATAGGTTCAACATCGATCCTGACCTTGGCTTTCGGATTTGTTTTTCTCACAACCTTCTGTACAATGTATGCTACTATGAATGACTCGGGGCTGAGCGTGAACTTGATACCTTTCTTTGCTAGAAGTAGTGCTACTGGCTTGAATACACTATCATATATTTTAACCACGTAGATCTTACCCGCCTGGTCACCATTGCTAGGTTTCTCGACCTCGACCTTATCACTGATCCCCAGGATCTTCAATAGCTCTGGAATGGTTTTATCGAGCTCTTCTAGACTACCACTCTCAAAACTGATCTCGCCTAGCATCTCGTCGGCGAGCTTTGTAGCCTCACGAAGAATGAGCTGGGTTAGTGCAGCACTCCCACTACCCAGCGCCTTACTAAGTGCTATCTGGTACATTGCTATGATCGTGTTGAGTGTACCTGTGGGGAACTCGATTTTATCTGTCAACGAGAATTTTCCCTCCTTGGACACTGTCCTACCACCTGCTGCCCTCCCTGCTCGTTAGAGGGCCGCGGTGATGCGTGGTATGTTCTTCTTGAGCTCATATCTTAGACGACCTAGCACAGCGCCTTTCTCAGCTACAAGTATCACTAGGTTTTCTCCGAGGTCATATGCTAGTACTATTGCACCAGAGTACTCTAGTGTAGCTATCTCGGGTTTTCCTAGATCGAGCTCTCTACCTAAAGCCTCTATAGAACCTAAAGCCGCTGTGGCCATGGCCGCAAGTGCTTCCTCATCGAATGCTTCTCTGGAACTAATAGATTCTATTACAAATCCTTCTTTGCTTACGACGAATACACCAATAACTTTTGGTAGTTTAGATAGTTCTGTCAGAACCTTTTTGATCGGAGTTATGCCGGACATACAATATCACCAGCTGAACCAGCGTTTTTACTACGTATTAAAAATTCTAACTTTTTAATTGTTTCTGTATTCGAATTAATCATATGTATAAATCTATTTGGATAATTTAATTCAATGATTATATCTTTAACACTTTAAACAATAATTATAATCCAATTGAATATTCAAGAAAGAAACATTATCATTATTTACTATCAAATAACAAACAATTATGAACTGAAAACTTATTATCTGTAGTATAGAACTACCTTAACCTTATCGATCTTATCAATATTATTGTGGAGCTCTTCCTCAATAATCCTAACGGTCTCAGAACCAGTATAGGTGATCCCACCCATGTACTTAGCAATCATACCTATAGAATCATCCTTCTTAACAGCCCAGACTTCATAATCATCAAATTTGAGAAGCAAAGCCCAAATATTAGCCGACCTAACAAAGTCCTCAATAATGTTGAAATACTTATAGGATTTAATTTCTTCTTTAGCGAGCTCCTTAATGTCGTAGTCTCGGCTAAAGGCGAGAATCCTTGCAATAGTTGATGGCGACACGAGCAGTTTCGAGTATTCTTCATCGACGATTTCCTTAAGTATATTGTAAACATATTTTTTATCCTCTGCCTCCTTATTTGGGCGTGACTCTTTGTGATCGCCGCTGGATTTTTCAATTGCGGATATAGTGAGGATCTTTTCGAGGCTAACCTGGTAATAAGGATGTATACTCCCGTCTTTAATGGCTCTCTCATTTATCACGTTAAGATTTAAATCTATCTCATTAGAACTCAGACTATATACTTCAATATAGCATCTATCATCAATGATCTCTTCTAGTAGCTTAGCTAGTGATTCATAGACGTTGGAGGACAGCTCGCTCAGATGGGTTCCATTATGCTTAACGATGACAACGTATTCATTAAGATAGTCTACTAGTAGTGTGAGCATATCGTTGCTACTACCATAGATATCTAGTCGTAAACCATTGGTACTTCGGCTATAGTTCGATATTATCTCCTTAATTATCTTAGGAATAGTTTCTTTATCACACTTAATAATATCTATGAATCTACCTGCGAGTAATCCCGTTATCATCAGGTGCACCCAAAATAAGCGAAACGGTAACTATCTACCACAATTCAATGTGGTAGAATAAAACATTCTTATAAACTTAGCCTCTCATTACAATTGATACATTGTACATAGTAAAATGATCATATTTGCAATATCGTATATTCTTCATCAGCTATCTCGATATAAATGTATATTTTACAATGACTCCTCGGTTAACCATCATTGTTTTCGTTGTTTCAATCTTAGATTATCTGTTCAGATAATAGATATAATGGTTTATCCATGGAGAAACCATTGAGGCAGTGGTGTATATTATGCTGGCGATGCTATCGCGTGATAAAATAGTTCTTCAGGAATTCATGACTCACTGGGATGTCCGTGCGGCTCTTGAGGAAGTCAACAAGGTCCTGTTAGCGAGGAAGATGAGGCCCCAATACTATTTTGAAGGAACACCGGTTATGGGGCAGGGGGGTTTCAGCGTTATAATAAAGCTCGACAAGCCGTTAACAGGTATGGATGCTAGAACGATAGCTAGGCTTCTGAGAGGTAGGGGAGTAAAGATAATTTATGAGGACGAGGACCTTGCCGGATGATCCACGAGTCTTCGAGGCAATCGTTGAAGAGCTCCGCAGAGATAATCCCGTGGTACTAGCGATCATAACGAGTAAGGAAGGCAGCGGGCCCCGCGATGTAGGTGCGGTAATGGCTGTAACTGTTGATGGTAGGAAGATAGGGAGTATAGGTGGTGGTGCGGTCGAGAGATTCATCCTGGAAGAAGCCGCTAAAGCCCTCCGGGACATGAAGACTAGGAAAGCCAAGTTCGCTCTACGCAGGGAGAACATCCCGGGGGACGCTATACCTACAAATCAGGTCTGTGGAGGCGTGGTTGAGATCATGCTCAAGGTAGTCCAGCCCCCACCCAAACTAGTGCTTGTAGGAGCGGGTAATGTTGGGAAACCATTGGCCGACATGGCCCATATCCTAGGTTACCGGGTAGTTGTTCTCGATACCGATCCCAGGCTTGCCAGTAAGGAGAGATATCCCTATGCGGAACACGTAGAGCATGGCCCCGTCGAGCAACTAGTGTTGAAGCATGCCGTCAAGCCATGGCACATAGTGGTCATAGCGTACGGCGAGGTAGAAACGGATAGGAAAACTCTTGAGAATTTGCTGAGGAAAGGTTTTCCGGGACATATGTGGCTTCTCTGTAGTAAGCGTAGAGCAGAATATACCCTTAACAAGATCAGGGAGTCGGGAATAGATCCCGAGCAGTTTAAGGATAGATTGCATATGCCGGCAGGCCTCGACATAGGAGCAGATACACCGGCCGAGATCGCTATTAGCATACTGGCGGAAATCATAGCTGTTACTAGAGGCCGTAAGCCGCCTATCAGGTCTCTAAGCATCTTTTCCAGTACAGAATAAACAGAATAATAGGTTTTAGCCTAAACCATATTTTTACCGATGAAAAACATAATCGCAGTTCTTTTAGACCTCGTTGTTTTCGGAGAATTTTTAGATTTGTACGACCCATACTAAATATGAAGGACTCGTTATAGGTGTAATGGATGACGGACTGGTATAGAGTGTTTAAAGGTAGGTGGAAATGCCCAAAGTGTGGGAGCCAAGACATAATAATTAATGAGCATGCATTAACAGGTGCCGGATTCACAAGGCTTATGAACTGGCAGAGCTACGAATACGTAGCGGTAACATGTGCTAGATGCGGCTATACGGAGTTCTATAGTAAACAAGTACTTGGCGGCGAGCACCAGGCTATGAAGATCCTAGACTTGCTCTTTGGTAGCTGAAAATCTTGTCCCATCTATTTCGTTTTTCTTCAATATTGCTATATTAGCGTGCATGTTGTTTTCCTTTCTGAGGAGTCGTAGGCAGATTAATTAGTTTGTATTCCACGTGATATTTCGATGTAATAATCAATGTAGAGGACAAACATTATTGTTTTAAGGGTGTGCGGTGAAGTGGCAGCATTACCGCCATGGATACTGAGGATCAGGGAGAAGACACCGCTCTGGATACTGGGGTTTAGCCTATCAATGCTCTTGAGCAACCTAAGCTATGGCGTGTACCTCGTACTATCACGTGATCTCGTAAAGACGCTCTTAGGCAACAATTATGGATTCATAACATTGCTCGTTGCGGCAGAGACCCTGCCATTACTGCTCAGCGCCCTGGGCGGCGGCTTAGCTGATATGATTGGGCGGAGAAGAATACTCCTCATAAGTATCATAGGCGCGTTACCCCTTTTCCTCATGGGCCTGACCAGCATCTATTACCTGCCGATCCTAGCATCGATCTACATGGCCATGTGGAGCCTTGCATGGCCATCAATAACCGGGGCTCTACTGCACGCGACTGGGAGCAGTGGTAGGAGCTATGGCTTCTACATGATGTGGGCCACCATAGGATGGGGTATTGGGGGACCGCTGGGAGGGGTCCTCGAGCAAGTCATAGGAGCACAGGCAACATTCTATTTATCAGGTTTTATCTATGCATTGTCAGCCATAATACCATACATAGTATTCCCCGAACACGTAACTGGAGGCACCGCACACATACGTGAGATACTCATGGGTGCAAGGCTTGCACTATACACGTTCATAGCAGGCTCATTAGTCTTCGCTGGCCTTAATCTCTTCTTCGGCAGCTACGCGTTGAGGCTCAGGCAAATAGCGGGTTCCTCAAGCTTCTTCGGCGTAGTATACACGTTGTTCCCGGCGATCATAGGCGCCATAGCGAGACCCCTCGTAGGAATATTATCGGATAAGATTCGCCCAGTCTATGTGGCCCTCCTAGGAGCAGTTATCGAGGCCACCCTCATAGTACTCCTATATATTTCGTGGGGATGGATAGCTATACTCATATGGCTTGTCCCCGCTTTCCCATTCATCGACCAGGGATACACAATGTTGTTATCTAGGAGACTGCTTGGAAGGCTACAGGCGCTCGCAGCGGGTATAAGGCTTACAATGTCGAGTCTAGGCGGAGCAATAGTCTTCGCAATTTCCTTTACCCCGGTAGTCAAATCCCTGCTCAGCATAACGATCGTTAGTGAAATACTCATAAT
>JAMOVL010000062.1 GCA_027067785.1 Desulfurococcales archaeon
TCGCTTCTCTTTACTCTTCTTACTGCTAGTATTCCTTTCTTGGCGAGGAAGTGCTGCGCAACCTCATCAATACCCTTCTGACAAATCACAACATTAGCACCAGTCGAAGCAATCTTATCAACCATCTCTTTCAGCATTCTTGCTTCTTCGTCAAGGAAGGCCTTGATAAGCTCTGGGCTAGTAATGTTGATCTTAGCTGTGATCTCCGGCTTCTCTACCTCGAGAGGAGCGTCTAGCAGTGCTATCTTGGCATTCTCTACTCTCTTCGGCATGCCTGGGTGGACGACTTCTTTGTCAAGCACTATTCCATATACCAGTATGGAGTCGAGTACGCTGCCGCCTTTCTTCTTCTCGATCTTTACGTCATCGATCCTGAACTTTAGTGTTCCGTCCGGCTGTTCTTCAGCGACTGTTAGTGCTGCATCGATAGCCATGCTGGCTAGTTTTTCTTCAATGCTACCCTTGCCTATGTACTTGCTTGATACAGCTGTATCTACGATCTTTCTTAGTGTTGCTCTGTCTTTGGGGTTTACCTTGATGGCTAGCTCGTCGATGATCTTCAGTGCTTCCTTCATAGCCTTGATGTATCCCTCAATGATGAGTGTCGGGTGGATGTTCTGGTCTAGGAGTTCTAGGGCTTTTCCTAGAAGTGTGCCTGCGAATACGACTGCAGTCGTTGTGCCGTCTCCTACTTCGGCGTCCTGTGCCTTGGCTACTTCGACGAGTAGCTTAGCAGCCGGGTGCTGTACCTCCATTTCCTTAACTATTGTTGCTCCGTCATTTGTAACGGTTATGTCTCCGAAACTGTCTACTAGCATCTTGTCTAGTCCGCGAGGACCTAGGCTTGTTCTTAGAACCTCTGCTAGGGCCTGTGCAGCCATGATGTTGGCTCTCAGTGCTTCACGACCGGTGGTTCGCTGTGCTCCCTCTTTAAGTATAAGTACAGGCATTCCATAAAGGCTCATGCTCATACACCTCTCACGTCAGGTTCTTTAGATACATTTCCCTTGAGTATTGAGGGAACCGCTTCTATATAAATCTTATGCAGACACTGCTAATAACGTTGCAATAAAGAATAAGGCAGGGAACGAATAAACGGGGTGCCGGAAATGTTCAGATTGGATCCAGAAACTATACTGAATGTTTATAAGAAGTATTATGACCATGACCTTGACATCTACAATGCCAACAGATTCCTGGCATTAATAGGAGAAGTATTAGCACATCTAGCAAATACAGGAGTACTAGACCTGAGCCAAGTCAGAGACATAGCGATGAAAATAAGAGATGCTATCGTCGATGCAGGTGGCGAGATAAACCTCTATGTTATGGAGCTTCTAGGCATACTTGAAAACGCTGAATCAAAGAACGATATCATTGAAGCACTCGATCTTTCCAGGAGATTATTTAGAGAAGATAGGTTTGAGAAACTAGAAGTCTAGATTTTTAAACTCACGTTTCGGCTACGTAGAACGCTCCTAATACCCCTTCTTAAAACCATTAAGTCCAGGTCCCTTTTCCCGAAGACGCCTTGTTGTTCGAAGACCACTTCTCCATCGAGGAAAACCCTGATACATGGAAGTGTATGAACTCCCTTAGATAACTCGGGGATTTTCCTAATATTGATCCTGGCTACAAGTATTGATGGATCAACATGTCTCTCAACATCTTTTATTGTGAGGTAGAATTTCTTTGAGTTCTCATTGTCGGGGTCAAAATACTCTACTATAACGACTTTGTTAGCCTTTATAGCTCTGATGAAATCATCTCTGCTGCTGATCTCTATCAAACCAGCACACCTGTTGAGTGTCTTGTATAGAGCCCTAATATTCTTGTTTCCGCCCACGGATCTCCTCCAGTATTTTCTCGATATCTGATTGAAGTAGATGAATCGGATAATATATGTGCCTCGATGCCTCCACCCTATATCTTGGACTCCTCACATCTACTTCACTCAACAAGACAAAACCTATATTCATCACATCGTTGAGTTCGGCAACACTGGCGTTCTTGATATATTCCTTGAATTTTTCATCGAAACCGAGTTTTTCACGCACATACTTCTCCGACACTATATTTCCACAGACATAACAGACATAATCAGGCATTACTGCTCTAAACCCGCATTTCGGGCACTCGAAGGGAGACGGGCGCCCATACTTCTCCCATATACTCTGTAGAAGCATAATCAGGTCTTCTCGCCCAGCTTTTTTAGCTAGCTTGTATAATCTGGGGATTTCAGGCACTATTGCCCTATCACCATAACTGATAATGAATTCTAGCTGGTCTTGGCTAGGATTACGTATTGTTTCAAGGATCTTCATAGCGATGATCATGTTAATGAGCCGCCTATTTCTACTAATCCTTTTAATGAGCACATCGACCTTCGGCTTATAGCTAAGACTAGTTATAATGGTGTGCATTACCTCTTTGACTATCTCATGCTGCGTCTTTTCATCAATGCCTAGACTATCGAGCCCTAAATAATCAGCTATATCCTTGAATATCTTCTCAGCATACGCATCAATATCGAGTTTTTTGCGCTGCCGCTTCCTTTTACCACTTGTTTTCCTTGGAACTATTACTCACCCCATTCTAGATAAATAGTTAAAGACATGTTAAAGGCTTATGAGACCGGGGAAAGAATCTTGGAAATTATGAAATATCGTGTAAAGAAACTATCCATAGTTCTCGATATATTCTGAGACCAAATAGCTAATCAGCATTTTAGCTACGTAGGGCCTCGCAGATAGCTTCCGGACTATTTTCTTAAATTTTTCAGGGTTTTCATCGCCTTTCAGGCTATCATCAATGATTTTCTCGGTTATGTATTCGAGGATATCAACGTATCTTTCAGAAAGGTCTATTTTGTCCGAATAGTATTTCTCAACGACCTCTTCGATTATATCTCCGAGATATTGTTCAGCTAGATCTACCAGGTATTCCAGCAAGGCTATTTCTGCGTCCACTCCAGACACCCGTTTACTCTCGCTTTGCAGTGTAAGTTTTAGCGTCCTAATAAATTGGTCTGCTATTTAAAGAGTTCGTCATCGATTATAGTTTTTTGGACTATGAAATAGTTTTAGGGGGTTATAAGACTAACATAAATACTGGAGGCGATAGTTTCGGTGGAGAGTCTCTCACCGATTATTAAGTGGTTTAATAGGTTAAACTATGAGGTTGTAGAGAAGGGATTTCACTCGGCAAAAATCGTTGTATTTGTCGAAGGATTTGATCCCGAGAACATAATTGTTAGGGCAAAAGACAGGTATCTACATGTTTACGCTATGAGTGATGGAGAAACATATAGTATGACTTGTAGACTATGGTTTAAGATCACTAAAATAAAGAAAACAATAAAGAACGGGATATTAACCTTGGAGCTTAAAGGGGCCAGACTGTTCTGGTTCATATAGTCACTATATAGCCATCAATACCCTCTTCTATCTCGGCTTCTCGGCTTATCTTGAGATATGCCGCGCTAAATATGCCGTATGCTGGTATTTTGGCATCGAATAATGTTATAACTCTACCGTCGTGGTTTACCTTATAACCGTAAAATGAGGGCTCATGAGCTCTGACAATATATTTGGTGCCTGACAATTCCAATGCTCTTTCGGTGACTTTTTTGCCGAATAAGTATCCTGCTCCACGAGGGGATTCTTGAAGCATTATATCGGCGTCAACAGGATCATTCCAAAGTATTTCTTCTAAAACATTATCGTCAATACATGGGCTTCCTATAGAGAAAGCCTCTTCAAAACTTGGAGCGTTCAAAACAGTTGATGGAGGACCGCCGTGAAGCAGTAGGATCTTACCGGGGATCCTAGCGATAATTGGCAATCTCTGGAATAGCCTAAAGAATAATCTATAGATCAGTATTCCTTTCTCTGTACCATAAACACTCCTTAGTACGGCGGAGAAGTCGTGCGGATAAGGGAGAAGCAATGGTGGTGCTTCGTGATTACCGCGCAGAACAACTACTTTGTCCGGATACAGTGATTTTAGGTAGAGAACGCTTATGAGGACCTCTAGCTGTTGATCACCGCGGTCCACGTAGTCGCCTAGGAATACCACCTTAATATTATCATTCTCTAGCCTATCGAATAGGTTTTCGGTAGATAGAATTTCTAGAAGAGTATTAAAGTCTCCGTGTAAGTCACCTATAACATATACATCATTGTAATCTGTAATCTCTATAAGGCCTGGAGGACGATATATGAGTCCATTGTAGGTTTTATCTAGTTTATCTCCAGCATCAACTATTAATTTAATAGTCTCCTTGTAATCAGTCATTACATCGATTATTAGACTACTAAATTCTATTTCTTCCAAATACGCGCACCATCTCATAGTACTTATAGTGGTTTTTATCCTTGAACTGGGTAAAGTAGTCTAACTGGAAATATTTCAATTTTAACATGGCTTGGGAGCTCGGCTAGATGCATCTTATCCCATGCATTACTAGTATCTAGCCACGCGATAAGATAGGCTCTGAAAGGATCTTGATAGACTATATCAAAAATATCTATGCCTGTGATTATCCGCTCCCTGTAAAGCATTAGTATTGTTGAAACTGCTTTTGCCATTGATGGAGATGAGATCTTCAATATTATTTTTCTCGAAGATTTAGGGAAACGCATGATGTAGCGTTTCATCACTATTTTATTGATTACATGGCTGTAATAATGGTACTTAATACTATGATAATTTGTTAGCCCAACCTGCCTCCACAGCGTCTCGAGATCAATATCGTACCGTGTTAGATGTATGTTTTTCAATATGGTTGTTGCTATGAGTTCATCGATATCATCATTAATAATGCATTTTTTACATATATCAAGCCTTATTCGCTTCGAGAACGGAAACTCATAGGGTATTAGAGTTTCCACTACCCTGCTCAGCTCTATGGTCTTTATGTTAGCACCATGTATTTTTGGCTCTGATGTCCTGATGAAGTACATGAAGAACGTGGTTGTAGGGTATATAGAATAGTATAATAGGTCCGGTTTAGGCGTTATTTCCCTGAGATCAAAAGTAGTAGTATTCTTTGCTACTGCGATCGCTATCCATGAAGGTTTTAATAGACAATGTGTGTATACGCCGTAGGTTCTATGAAATATGCCTTCCTTAAGACCAGCATTCACTATTCTTGAGATCTTAACTTTTGAGACTCCGAATTGCCTCGCTATTTCTGTCTGGGTTTTCCCATCGTTAAGTTTTTCAACTATTAGTTCTAGGAGCTCCTTCTGATCAGATAGCATGTCCTCTTGACCTATGATTTCTCGATAATGTTTAGTGCATCTCTCATTTTACTCATAAGATAGTCTCCTCTTCCCGTAATGCTACCTGATACCTCGTCGTCAGTCTCGGTGACTCTAAATCCTACTTCTTCTAGTTTATCGGCGAGGCTATGTCTTAGTCCTTCATTTCTTCTACGTAATGATATTCTTATTCTGTTTGTATTATTTTCATGAATTCTTATTGTGACAATATTTCTCTCGTCACCTGAGACGGCATGTATGACGTATAACCTGTTTTTCTCACCCATTAGATTCATTTCAGTAACACTCTGTATCTTGACCCTGTAGCCTCTGCTTTCCAGGAGTTTACCCAGAGCTTTTGTTATTCTGTCGTGTTCAGCGGCTACCATTCTCCTCACCGCCTCCGATAGTTAGGCTCGGCAGCGGCCAAAACTCAACATCTATGAATAAACTATAATGTAGGAAGGTATTTAATACTCAGCACGCTCGTGTCCAGATCATTCACTAACGGTCACTTTGGGGATATTCATCATCGCATTATAAGGGCTCCGACAAATGCCTTCTAATCACCCCTCATTGTCGGGAGTACTCTTCATCGCCTTGAAAAAACTTATTCTAGGACCGAATTAAGCTTGTCTCTGAC
>JAMOVL010000063.1 GCA_027067785.1 Desulfurococcales archaeon
ATATCGAGAGTCATCATCACTATGATCGGACCTAGGATATTGGGTAGTATGTGGCGGAACATGATTGCCGGCGAGCTAAGCCCCAGTGCTTTTGAAGCTTCTACATATACGTTATTCTTTTCTTGTAGTGTTAATCCTCTTGTTACCCTTGCATATCCAGGCCACCACACGATCCACAGCGCTACTATAATTGATAATATTGGAGCCACATTTATTGCATCCGATAACTTCACGCCGAATAATGCCGAGATCAAGTAAGCAAGCATCTGATTATTCGCTATAGCAGTCTTTATCCTTGGCGTTAGAACACTGCTGAAAGCTAGCGCTAAGATCAAACCTGGAAAAGAAAGGAATATATCTGTAAATCTCATTAATAGCTCATCGACTACTCCACCATAATATCCAGCAATTAATCCTATTATAATACCTATGGTGATGCCAACGGGTAAAACAAGGACTGTTGCTACTAAAGATACTCTTGCACCATAGAGCAATAGACTTAACAGATCATAGCCCAATTCCGTAGTTCCCAGTATAGCCCCTCCAGTACCTGGTGGTGCAAGCTTATATTTTATACTACCTGTAGCAGCTATATATGAAAAACTATAGCTATGAGGTGCTATCCAGGGCCCTATTATTCCTACAACTACAAATCCTAGGCCAAGTATGAGACCAGCTATACCGATCGGGCTACGGTTTAGAGCATACAGCATTAATCTCCATTCATCTATTCTGCTCTTGTTCTTCTTGACCCAGTCCTTCTTGAACAGCGTTATTATCTTCACTATAAAAGCTAATAGAACATCGCTGAACCTGTCAAGGATCTTTTTCTCATATACTTCTTCATCTGACATCAGAACCTCACCCTCGGATCTATTACCGCATATAGTATGTCAACGATCAAGTTCGTAACGATATAAATTATTGCAACGAGAAAAGTACCTGCGATCAATAATGGATAGTCCATGTAGAATACAGCATCAACCATCGCGCGACCCATACCGGGTATACTGAACACAGTCTCAGTGATCGGAGCCCCGCCCAGTAGTCCTCCAAACTGTAGACCAAGCACGGTAACCACTGGGACTAGTGCATTCCTTAGCGCATGCGTCATTATCCTACGGTGTTTGAGGCCACGCATTCTCGCGAAGTATATGAAGTCACTGTTTATTGCTTCTAAGAAGCTGTTTCTGACAAGCCTTGCTATAACGCCTATTCCTGCGAATCCGAGGGTGAATCCCGGCAGGATAAATCTCTGTATATTCTCCCATACTACGTTCCATTCACCGCTTAGCAGTGCATCGATGATCGGTACTCCAGTTATGTGTACCTTCGGGTAGGGTATACCAGCAATGTTGATCCATCCTAACTGGTAGAAGAATATATATATGAAAATATATCCCAGCCAGAATATCGGCACAGATACTCCTACAAGCGCCCACGTCCTAACCAATGCGTCTATCCAGGAATCCTTCTTTAGAGCAGATATTATTCCAAGTGGAATACCCAGTACTATTAAGAAGAATAATGCGAACAATGTTAGCTGAAAAGTAATGGGAAATCTCGATAACATGTAGGACATTACCGGGTATCCCCAACGTGGATCTATTATAGAGTTTGTCAATATGCCTTTCATGAAGTAGTAATACTGTACGTACCACGGATCGTTAAGGTGATATTCCTTAATGATCTGCTGGACAACCTGCTGGCTGGCCTTGATACCGCCAGCCCATGCCTGCGCAGGGTTGGCGGGGATAGCGAATGCTATTATGTATGCAAGGAAGGTAACACCTATTAGCGTTGGTACAAAGGTCAATGCTCTACGGATTAGGAAGCGCTTGATATCCGCCATTAAGTTCACCCATCCGGTGCTCCCATATGCGTGTATCCCATACTTGTTCCACAGGTAATACGATTCCGTTTATAACCGTGTTGTTCCTAAATAAAACTAATTCCCAGTACGTATATGGCTACCAGTGTTGTAAAGTTTCAATTAATATGTTAATACATAACATTGTAATAAGTGTCACGCCTAAAATAGGATCGAGATATACTATCCGAGTAAATCTCTCCTAATTCTAACGCCTTCTATGAAAAACAAGAGGGATGATAATAGAGAAACCATCAAAACCATTACACGATCAAATGTTAAACCCCTCAAAAGCATAACGGTCAATTCACCTATACTCAAACCTAGAAAGAAGAACCCATAAATCATTATCCTAGGCAACAGTTTATGGCCTACATGGATATATCCCTCTATATTAATCGTTTTCTCCACCACGAACCCTTCAGCTGTTCGCTTAACAAGACCCGCTTCGATCATCCTCCTTAGGTGATAATGGACACTACTAGGCGCGATACCAACGGCAGAAGCTATTTCCCTAACGCTCAAAGGTTTATTTGCCTCGAGAAGACACGCGTAGATCCTCAGCTGAGTTCTTTCAAGTCTATTTTTCTTCATAGCCACATACCGGGTTAAGTGTTGACCATCATCTATTGATATTTTTTACCGTGTTCGAAAACTGGACAGCCGTGTACAGACCTTCATAATAAATGTTATGAAACACTCAGTAATCCTTAGGTGAGATGGATGAGTAGAAGAATATACGTATTCGCAGCACTAGCTCTAGCAATAGGCATCCTAGTACCCATAGCAGGGCTACTATTCTGGCCACAGGAGACAACGCCGTTAACGACCACTATACCAACACCGATCCAGCCAAGCCCTGCGAACAACGCAGTACAGCCGTCAATGATATATCAGCCCGTCACAACAGCTAATCTTGTCAGGTTTTCTTCATACGATGAGCTAATTACATATCTTGAATCGATGCTAAGGACTGAAGAGACAGCCGGGGCAGGCTATACGGAAAAAGGAGATGTATATCAGCCCTACCCATTACTAGTAACTGCAGTGTCCACCCTATCTGGCGGAATATCATCAGTAGCTGGCTCAATCGTTAAGATGGGCTCGGTACAGTATTCGGGAACAAATGTTCAAGTCGCCGGGATAGATGAGCCAGATATAGTGAAAACTAATGGTAAAATAATAGCTGTAGCGAGCGGGAACAAGATATACTTGGTCGACCCTATCCATAAGAAAGTAGTATCAATCCTAGAAATGAATCATACAATAACAGGGTTACTGCTTGAGAACAACACACTTGCAGTGATAATGTCGAACAAGACATCAGTAAACATAATTATACTTGGCGAGCCGATCGAAAAGCCTCTAGGCAATACTGAACTGACAATTATATCGCTGATCAATATCACTGATCCCGAAAAACCAGTACTTGTCAAGACATTCACTGTATCAGGCCACCTTATCAGTGCCAGGCTGTATCGTGGAGTCCTTTATGTCGTTACAGCCCAGCATATTGGAGAGGAGAACCTACTTCCTATCGTAAATAACAAGCCGGTTCCAATACGTAATATAATATTAGCGTCTACTCCTCCGTCAACGTACACTAATATCATAGCTATAAACACTGAGACCCTCCAGTATAATGTCTTATCACTCATAATGAGTTCCGCATCAAAGATCTACATGTCCTATCACCATTTAATAGTGGTCTCACCAGCAGAAAACATGTACATGCTAGCTGTGAAAACAATATTACATATATCAATTAAACTACTACCAAAGAATATCGCATCCAATATAACGGGTCTCCTCGAAAACAATACGTATCAGTCGATAATGGAAGCATACAGAATATTCTATGACTATGTATCATCTCTACCTGTTGATGAGGCCGAGAAACTAGCAGCCACTATAAACGAGTTAATCAATTATAGAGAGATCGCCCCAGCCACGAAATTCTATGTATTCAATATTGACGGGGTTAAGATAGCGTACAAAGGAAAATTCAGTATTAACGGCACGCTCTACAATCAGTTCTGTATGGATGAATATATGAACAAATTCTTCGTTGTAGCTACGAATTATATCAAGATAATACCCTCAATAGACGTCTACAGCTACATGCCAGTACAACCATCTGGAACAGGAAACATAAACATTATAATTACAGGACCTAACGGAGAGAGGAAAGTAATAACGACAACCGTGAACGTCTACACCAGTAGTAATAACAGATTAATCGTGATTATAGATTATAGGAGAGTATATAGGGCTAATCAGCTCGCAATAGTCGACCTCAACACACTGAAAAAAGTATCCCTGATAAGTAATATTGCGCCCGGCGAAGATATTAAGACCGCTAGAATGATAGGCGACTTATTCATACTCGTAACATATCGTAATATCGACCCACTCTTCGCAATCAACATCAGGGATCCATATCATCCAAAAGTCATAGGATATCTAAAAATACCAGGTTATAACGTGTACCTTCATCCTCTAAAAGATGGCTTACTACTCGGGATAGGAGTTGACAGAGGAAACCTCACAGTATCATTATACAATATCAGTGACCCAGCACACGTAGTAGAGATCTCTAGGGCTAACATAGGGAGATACATCACATCCCCAGTATTATATGATTATCACGCGTTCACCATTATCCCCGATAAGGATGTGTTCATAATACCATTGAGCCGTGGATGGGCTTGGGCATCAGGAGCAACCACTAATACCGGTGTATGGTGTCGCTGGTGCTTCGGCTTCCTCATAATGCGGTACAGTGATAATGGGTTGGAGCTGATTAAGATAGTTGAACTGCTCGGTGGTTCTAGATCGCTGTATATCGATAACAACCTATACCTGGTGTCTCAAAATAAGATCCTTGTCCTGGACATGGAGAACTACGGTATAGTCGGAGACATAAAGCTCTAACGATATTCTATGGGAAAAAGGATTGTTTTATTTTAAAAAATATGTTTTTTAAACCCTATACACTTCCTTGTTAGGGCTTATAGCCGTATAGCTGGTACCACAGTGTTGCGTTCCAGTAGTACGGGTTGAGCTTCAGTATTATGTATGAGTCCTGCTTGAAGCTCGCCACGTAGTATGGTCCTGTTCCTATCGGGTGGGTGTGTAGGAACTGGTGTGTCGGCTCCTTGTCGCCTTTGCCTATATACTTGACCCAGGCTGCCGGGTTCTTACCCCACTGCGCTGCCTTCATTGCTTCCTCATACTTGCCCTTTAGCTGGTCTACATTGTCGAACAGGTACTTAGCAGGTATTACCATTGTGAATGGATCGGCTAGTATGTTCAGTATTGCCGAGTATGGCTTGTAGAGCTTTAGCATGACTACTCCGGCAGTCTTACCATTATATCCGAATAGCTGTAGTAGCTGTGATAGACTCTTCACTTCTTCTGTCTTACCATTGTATGTTGCGTATATTCCTCCCTTGGCTAGTATCTGGTTGAACTCGTTCTCGGTATAGACTCTGCTGGCGTTTACATCGATGAATGTTGTTATCATCCATGACGGGTCTAGGTTTAGCCTCGCGATCCTCCATATCGTGAATAGTACGTCGGTGGCGTTGACAGGGTATACCTTGCCTGTGTTAGGGTCGTATGCTTTTAGACCTGCTCTTATTACGAAGAACCACTCAGTAGCATTCTTGTTGTATGCCCATGCAACGGCTGCATCGGGTACTACATGGGTTGTCTCGGACTTCCAGTAGGTTACTAGTGTGTCGCCGATCTCATGGAAGATCTCCCATCCAAAGGTCTCGTAGCTCTTAGCGGGATCAAAGCTCTGTGGCCATCCAATCGTTGTTATTACTAGTGTGTGGGCGTCGTTGACATAGTTGCCTATACCGATGCTAGGCGGGTTGGGTATTGGCTTCTCCCAGATTAGATCCCATCTCTCTGCTAGGATCGGGTTGTAGTATCTTCCCTGTATCCAGTCCCAGTAGTCACGTACTATCATGTACTGTCCTAGCCATATCATTGGCA
>JAMOVL010000064.1 GCA_027067785.1 Desulfurococcales archaeon
CTTCCTCTCCTAGGAGTGAATATTTTCATATCGCCACTATCAAGATCTACTATAAATAACTCCGAGGATCTCGGATCGCCTAGGAGATTACCCTCACCGACAACGTATCTGTCTTCAACGGCTTTAACTCTGCCGAAGCCAGGTAGACTACAGATCTTATTGACACTATTGTCTTCGATAAGATATAATGATAGCTCATCCCGTGTTGTCGCAGTGAATACTATTCTTCTTCCATCTAACGCTATCCCAAAGATCCTCATTGGCTCCATATCAGCAACGGTTTTCTCTTCGCCAGGCTCATCCACGTTAACACTATAGATCAGCTGGAGCTCTTTACCCCTGGAGACATCACGTGTAAATACGAGTTTATCTGTAAAATAGGGAGGAAGCGCAACCCAGCTAACCGGACCATTGGTTAATCGTGTTAATTCACCACTATATTGGTTCAGCGCCCATAAGGACTCGACACCACCAAGATCGGATAGTATGCAAAGCCTCTTGTCATATAGTACGCCTAGCAGGAAAGTACGGGGAATACTGACTATATCTTTGATCTTCTCGGTAATATCCATAATCACTTCTATATCACTTATACCGTCTTCAAGCAAAAACAATACACCCTTGACTATTATACCATTATATTATCTTGGCTGGTCTCAATATTTGAAAAATAATATAGGAAGTCTAGCAATCATTTACGAGTAGTTCAAAATATTTTTCTCGTGTTAGCCCTGCTTCAGTTATGATGATCCTTATAAGTCCTGGCTTTATTTTCTTCCCTGGATGTACAGGTATAACTATTCGTATGCCTTGGGGATTCATCAATATTACGTGTGAGCCGCCTGTCGAACCGGTTTTAATCCCACTTTGCCTAATATCTTGATAAGTTTATAGGGATCCAAAGGAGTTATTCTAGGCAATAGCTTTCACTCTCTGAAGACCAATAATTCTATGGATCAATAACTCCTTCTTTTCTTTTTCAGAAAGTGTTTCAAGGTAAAGTTCTATGGCTTCCCTAACGTTCCTCATTACTTCATCCAGACTATCTCCCTGTGTATGGCAACCTGGAAGCTCCGGTACAACTGCAATGTATCCTCCGCTTTCATCCTCTAATATGACAACACTAAACTCATGGATCTTCTTGTTCATTAGTTCTTCCCCATAGTAACATTATGGTTATCTTTCTTCTTAATATATCGCTAAAACGCCGAATTTATAAAATGCTCATATTAGATAATTATATTTCTAGTATTGTATGTCGAAAATTACTGTTCCAATTCTATGTATTGTATTAAGAGTGTATCTGGCCTAATGGATATCTTTATTTTTGGGTATATATCTATTGATATATTCTGGCCAGAGATATCTGGGTGGTATATGATGAGTCAGGAGAAGGATGGTTTTGCTGTGGTTGTTGAGGGGTTGGTTAAGCGTTATGGCCGGGTTGTTGCTGTTGATGGTGTTTCTTTCCGTGTCGGGTATGGTGAGGTTTTCGGGTTTCTTGGGCCTAATGGTGCTGGTAAGACCACTACGATCCATGTATTGGCTACGTTGTTGAGGCCTGACGGTGGCCGTGTACTGGTTGCCGGCCGTGACGTGGTTCGTGATCCTGTTGGGGTGCGTAGGAGTATTGGTGTTGTTTTCCAGGATCCTAGTCTTGACGGGGAGTTGTCTGGCTGGGAGAACCTGTATCTTCATGGCAGGATCTATGGTTTGAGAGGAAGGGTTCTTGAGGAGCGTATCGAGGAGATGCTAAGGTTTGTTGAGCTCTGGGAGTATCGTGATCGGCTTGTGAAGCATTATAGTGGTGGTATGAGGCGCCGCCTGGAGATCGCCCGTGCACTGCTGCATAGGCCAAGGATATTGTTTCTTGATGAGCCTACTCTCGGTCTTGATCCTCAGACACGTGCCCATATCTGGGACTATATTAGGAAGCTGCGCGGGGAGATGGGCGTTACTGTTTTCCTTACTACTCATTATATGGAGGAGGCTGAGGCCCTCTGTGACCGTATAGCGATTATTGATCATGGTAAGATTATTGCTGAGGGGACGCCGGATGAGCTGAAGAAGATGGCTGGGAACGACATAGTCTATCTCAAGATCAGGGAGGCGAAGCCAGGCGTATGTGGTTTCTTCGAGGACCTCGTCATGGAGTGCAAGGAATTGCCTGGTGGTAGGGTTGCTTTGAAGGTTAAGGACGCAGTGAAGGCGCTGCCACGGATTCTTCTCCGGGCCCGGGATAGGGGCTTGGATGTATTGGAGGCTAGTTATCATCGTCCAAGCCTAAACGATGTCTTCCTATTGTTGACTGGCCGTGAGATCAGGGAGGAGGGCCCCATGGATATGATTAGAGCTATGGTTATGAGTAGGAGGTGGAGGCGTTGAGCGAGGCACTGGATGCTCTTATTGTCATGGCTTATCGGCAGCTGAAACGGTTTAGGCGTGGAAGAGCACGTTTAGTGTCCAGCGTAGTCAACCCGATTATCTGGATAGTGTTCTTCGGGCTGGGCTGGAGCAATGTATTCAACTTCCCAATGGCCAGAGCGATCTTCGGAGGCCTGGACTACCTATCATTTCTCACACCAGGAGTAGTGGCCATGTCGGTCTTCACGGCATCCTTCATAGGGGGAATAACTGTTATCTGGGACAAGCAGTTCGGCTTCCTCAAAGAAGTACTAGTAGCGCCAGCGCCGCGTTGGGCGACGATACTCGGGAGGATAATAGGTGATTCACTAATAGCCGTGCTACAAGGCCTCATAATACTGGGTCTTAGCTTCCTTGTAGCCCACAGCTTAAACCCGTGGGGAGTACCGGCCTCGATGTTCTACATGCTGATACTGAGCCTGGCATTCACAGGTGTAGGAGTATCGCTAGCACTGAAGATCACGAGCATGGAGGCATTCCAGATGATCATAAGCTTCCTGATGCTACCACTAGTATTCCTCAGCGGAGCATTCTACCCGCTCAAATACATGCCTGACTGGATGAAAATAATAGCCTACGTCAACCCGCTAACCTATACGGTCGACGGGATAAGGTACTGGCTAACAGGAGTCTCGACCTTCAACCCCCTCCTAGACCTGGCAGTACTAGCAGGACTAGCAGCAATAGCCCTCGTAGCAGCCGCACGGCTATTCAGCAAAACAACACTAGATTAAAGAAAACGGATATAGTTTTACAGTATATGTTCTATTTGTACGGTACTAGTATAACTGGTACCTCATTGATTTCCTTCAAAACATGATCGCTTGTTACAATTTTGGCTTTGTGTAGTTTCGCAAAGGCTATGAGATAACAATCGGCAAGAGATAATGCTTGGTAATATTTCATTTTCAGCTTTGCCGCTTCTAGTGTTAATTCCTCATCCATACTAATGATTTTGATCGGGCTATTACGTATTAATGAGTTTTTAACTAATGCTGATCTCCAACCAAAGGCTCTTGCATAATGATATAAGAGCTCTGCAAGATTTATTTCAAGCATGTACGCTTCTGCTTTTCCCTCATATATTTCGTCAATATATTTCTTGACATAATTGTTTCCAGCGAAGTATAGTGATGGAATATTAGCGTCAAGAACGTACTTCTCTCTCAATTTCAAGCCTCCTCGAACTATCGATCAGTCTTGCTACTTCAACGGCTTTTTCACCATCTACACCAAACGCGTCCCTAAAGCTCCGAGGAACAATTATGCGTATGCTATTGTCTTTTTCAACGACTAGCTCAATATATGAGCCCTCCGTAATACCCAGTCTTTTCCTAATACTAGCTGGTATCACGATCAAGCCTTTCCTGTGGACTTTTACCCTATACTTCTCAACATCATCCAACTATCTTCACCGGGATATTATTTTATCAAATAATTGTTTAACGTTTAACTCTATATTAAGATGTTTAACTTTTCACTATAACCGATCAGAAGAAGACTAACATTAAGCATATGCTTTCCATCTTATAGACAGATACAAAGCAAACAAAATCATTATCATTCCTATTAGTTGTAATATGGCTATTTGTTCGTGGAGGAGTATGATTGAGAATATTGTGGCGAATACTGGTTCTAGTAGGAATATTATTGCTGTGGTTGCGGGGTCAATGTATCTCTGCCCGTAGACTTGGAGTATAAATGCGCCGTCAGCACATGCGACCGCCAGATAAGTAGTTACCATTACTGCTTCGAGCGTCAGGTCTGGCGGGCCATAGATTAGTAGGGCGGGTATTATGAAGAGTGTGCTTGGTATTAGCTCGGCGTACGTGAAGGCTATGGGGTCCCGGGGCCTGTACTTGTCGATCAATATTATCTGGGCCGCCCACATAACTGCTCCGAGAAGAACAAGTATATCGCCAAGACCGAAACCTCCCTGTGGGGCCGTCAGGAGATATAATCCCCCTATGCTCATGGCTAGGCTTGAGGCCAGCCTCCAATTATACGTTCTCCTGATCAACGTCACGTAGAGATGGACAAACACCACGTTCAGCCCGATTATAAATGCCGAGTTACTAGCACTAGTATAGTGTGTACCCCATCCCTGGAGCCATAGGCCAAGAGCAAACACTATCCCTGTTACAAGGCCTCCCCGGACACTATCCCTGAGATCAAAGCCTCTAAGCAGACGATAAACCACGTAAGGAGCAAGAACACCGGCAGCTATCATGCTGCGTAGCCAGACATAAGTCATAGGATCAACAATACCCACAACAACCTTTATCCCGGGAAAACTACTCCCCCAAAGAACAACCGTGCCAAGCAGAGCAGCTAGCCCAGCCAGTCTCCGGCTCCTCACAGCTACATCACATATTCAAGAAATAATCATCGAGAATAAATAAGATAATTAGTCATAAAGAACAACTAAATAACAGTAGTAATTTATATCAAAGATTACAAAATATCAGTAGAGTTGAATATAAGCATCCAACATACTAAGTTTATTGGATTTTTATCGAATTGATAATAACATGTATCATGTATATTCGAGGGATAAGTATTGAAAATAACTATAGATTTGGATGAAAATATCCTTGAGAGAATTAAAGAAGTTTCTAAAAAGCTTAATCTCCACGATGACGAAATTATAAAGAAAATAATAGAAGCAACTCTACTAAGCGGTTGTTTAGAACTATTCCACGATAAGATCGAAAAGGATGAAAAACCGAGCAAGTTCTTAGAAAGAATAATATACCTCTCATACGATTATGGAAAAACCCTAGATTCATTTCTCCGATCAGCTGATGAATGGTTCGGCGGCCTGTATAGAAATAAATTCATATTAGAAAATATGGGATTAGTCGAAAATTACCACGGAATATGGTTCAATTTTACAGCTAGTAGGTTTACCAAAATACCCATAGATGAAATATTATTACAACTCCAGAACAACAATGATGCTTATATTAAATATTCAACATTCATAGAAATAGATGATCCAAATGAGAATTTTCTGGAAATTGCGAGTAAACGTATCAAAAAATTTGAAAACGAATCGATCAAGATCGAAGAAGAACTCGGTTCTTGCTCAGATTTTTATGAAGTAAATGTGAAAGCAGATTATTTCGACTCAGATTCTATAACTGTCGATGTAAATCTGTATTTTTCTCAATGGGAATGTATACCAAAATTAGGAGTAATAGGAAGATACTTTGCAAAGATAAAATCATGTATTGAGAAATCAAAGCAATAATTCTAGCAATCAAAAAATCATAACTGGACAAACGTTAATATTTTGGTAAGTAATCCAACAGATCCATTGGTGCAGAATAGTTTATTCGAAATGTCCACTTATGCCCTCCAACATTTTCTACTGAGCAGAAAATTTGATCATAAAGTTCGTCTAGAACCGTGTAAATATTATCATAGACA